>NZ_JANRHN010000100.1:0-267 GCF_024733745.1 Bacteroides sp. ET225
TCAAGAGACTTCTGCTCGGACATCAGGTGCATATATGCCTTGACAAGCCCTTTCTTGTGGGGCTTCTGCTGCCACGTGCCGGTATATTCGGTGAAAGTCCTGCCGCAATCCTTGCACTTGAAGCGTTGCGTCCCGTGGTCCTTGCCGAAACGGTAGTAACGGTTGCCGCCGCAATGAGGGCAGCAGCCCTGCTTTTCCAACAGAGCTGACAGGTGCGAGCTTTCAGGGACTGTCGCTTCACAATGTTTGGCCATGCTCAACGCTTGT
>NZ_JANRHN010000101.1:0-232 GCF_024733745.1 Bacteroides sp. ET225
ATATTATTTTTTGCAGTAGAGGGAATTGGAGAATGTCGCTCACATGCAGGCGGTGAACAAATCAGACTGCCTTTGGATACTTTGATGCAGAAAGAGTTTCCTTCCAGGTATTTGCCGCGTGTGAAGCACATGTGGGTGAACAAGTCAGACTCTGCATTGGCCGACAGTATACTATATAATATAGGCCTGTATAATGTAGTGGTAAAGAAAGACCGTGAAAAGATTCTATATA
>NZ_JANRHN010000102.1:0-230 GCF_024733745.1 Bacteroides sp. ET225
CGTCCGGGGCTTGTCCCCCGAATCCTGTCTGTCCGCAATTTTAACCGATAGGAGCCGGCCGAACCGGCATCCAGTCCTATAGCTCAGTTGGTTAGAGCGCCACACTGATAATGTGGAGGTCGGCAGTTCAAATCTGCCTGGGACTACTTCGGGGGATTAGCTCAGCTGGCTAGAGCACCTGCTTTGCAAGCAGGGGGTCAACGGTTCGAATCCGTTATTCTCCACACAAA
>NZ_JANRHN010000011.1:0-92973 GCF_024733745.1 Bacteroides sp. ET225
TTTGTTTGCAACTGAACTGCGCGATAGTCCCGTTGATTGTAACCCGTCCCATGATGGGGACAATTCCGTTCTTCTCCTTGCTTCCGTTTACATAAAAAACGGTCTTGAATGTACTCCTCATAATCCTTGCTTTTTGTTTGGTGCAAAATTAGTTTACGGGAGTTGTAAAGGCAGAATGTAAACCTACGCAGAACGCAGAAATAGAGACCGTTAGTGTTAAATGTGCATTCGGTGTCGGGTAATGATTTGGAAATGCATCTTTTGCTGCAATTCGCCCAAATCCGTTTTTCTGTCCTTGCGCCATTTTGTGCCAATTAGAGCCAAATCAACTGACAGTCAGTGAGATTGCTCAAATTTGCTCTTACTTGCTTTTAATCCTACTATTTGCATACAAAAACTGCCCGCCATTGACGTACGTTTCGTCAAAAACGGGCAGCATTCCATGTTTTGATTTATATATCTGACTCGCGTTATTTATATTCGTCCCAGCTCTTGATGGCAATGTCGTCAATGCTCATCGAGCAGAAGGCATTGATGAACGCGCTCGCCAGACGGGCATTCGTAATCAGCGGAATATTCAGGTCGATAGCCGCACGGCGGATCTTGTAGCCGTTGGTAAGCTCGCCCACCGACAAGTCGCGCGGAATGTTCACCACCATGTCAATCTCCTTGTTGTGAAGCATTTCAAGGGCCTGGGGATGTCCTTCCTCACTCGGCCAGTACACACGCGTGTTCTCGATACCGTTCTCGGAAAGGAACTTCGAAGTTCCTCCCGTTGCATACAGGTTATATCCCTTTGCCTTCAATGCGCGCGACGCCTGAAGCATGTCGACTTTCTGCTTTGTGCTGCCCGTAGAAAGCAGGATATTCTTCGCGGGAATACGGTAGCCCACAGAAAGCATCGCCTTCAGAATAGCGCATGAGGTATCATCGCCCAGACAGCCCACTTCGCCGGTAGAAGCCATGTCGACACCCAGCACAGGGTCGGCCTTCTGCAGGCGGTTGAACGAGAACTGGCTGGCCTTGATGCCCACATAGTCAAGCTCGAACAGATTCTTCTCAGGTTTCTCAACCGGCAGTCCGAGCATCACCTTGGTGGCAAGCTCGATGAAGTTTATCTTGAGCACCTTGCTCACGAACGGGAACGAGCGTGAAGCACGGAGGTTGCATTCGATTACCTTGATGTCGTTGTCGCGGGCAAGGAACTGGATGTTGAACGGCCCGGAGATGTTCAGTTCCTTGGCAATCTGGCGTGAAATGCGCTTGATGCGGCGCACCGTTTCCACATACAGCTTCTGCGGCGGGAACTGGATCGTCGCATCGCCCGAATGCACGCCCGCAAATTCGATATGCTCGGATATGGCATAGACAATGATTTCACCGTTCTGAGCCACTGCATCCATCTCCACTTCCTTGGCATGTTCGATGAACTGGCTTACCACCACCGGATGCTTCTTCGACACGTTGGCCGCAAGCTGCAGGAAACGCTCCAGCTCGTCCTGGTTGGAGCAGACATTCATGGCAGCCCCCGAAAGCACATACGACGGGCGCACCAGCACCGGGAATCCGACCTTCTTGATGAAGGCGTTGATGTCGTCCATCGAAGTCAGCGCACTCCATTCCGGCTGGTCCACCCCGATACGGTCGAGCATGGCCGAGAACTTGTCGCGGTCTTCGGCATTGTCGATGCTCTTGGCCGACGTTCCGAGAATGTTCACCTGCTGCGCGTCAAGACGCATGGCCAGATTGTTCGGAATCTGTCCGCCGGTCGACACGATGACACCGTGCGGGTTCTCCAGGTCAAGGATGTCCATCACACGCTCAAAGGTCAGTTCGTCGAAATAAAGGCGGTCGCACATGTCATAGTCGGTAGATACTGTTTCGGGATTGTAGTTGATCATCACCGAACGGTAGCCTTCCTTGCGGATTGTGTTGAGAGCCTGCACGCCGCACCAGTCGAATTCCACCGACGAGCCGATACGGTAAGCTCCCGATCCGAGCACCACGATGCTCTTGTGATCGCCCAGATAATGCACATCGTTTGCCACGCCGCTGTAAGTGAGGTACAGGTAGTTGGTCTGCGCAGGATACTCGGCAGCCAGCGTATCGATCTGCTTCACCACCGGAAGAACGCCAGTCTGCTTGCGGTAAGCGCGCACGGCAAGGATGCCGTCTTCCATATCTCCCTGATAGCCGATGGCGCGGGCCACCTGGAAGTCAGAGAATCCCTGACGCTTTGCCTTGCAGAGCAGCTCTTTCGGAAGTTCGGAAAGCTGTATATGGTTGTTTCCCCACTCGTGCAGTTCCCTGGAGGTCTGCATGATGTTTTCGAGCTTGTAGAGGAACCACTTGTCGATTTTGGTAAGCTCGTGAATCTGGTCGACGGTATATCCGGCGCGCATTGCCTTCGAGATGACGAAGATACGCTTGTCGGTCGGCTCGCGCAAAGCCTTGTCGATGTCGGCGATAACCAGTTCCTTGTTCTCCACGAATCCGTGCATGCCCTGGCCGATCATGCGGAGTCCTTTCTGGATGGCCTCTTCGAACGTGCGTCCGATTGCCATCACCTCACCCACCGACTTCATGCTGGAGCCCAGCTCACGGTCTACGCCATGGAACTTGCCCAAGTCCCAGCGCGGAATCTTGCACACCACATAGTCGAGTGCCGGCTCAAAGAAAGCCGAAGTGGTTTTGGTCACCGAGTTCTTCAGGTCGAACAGTCCGTAGCCCAGTCCCAGTTTGGCAGCCACGAATGCCAGCGGATAACCCGTAGCCTTCGATGCCAGCGCCGAAGAACGGCTCAGACGCGCATTCACCTCGATTACACGGTAATCTTCCGATTCGGGATCGAACGCATACTGCACGTTGCATTCTCCCACGATACCGATGTGGCGGATGATGCGGATAGCCAGTTCACGGAGCTTGTGGTATTCACTGTTGGTCAGCGTCTGGCTCGGCGCAATGACAATAGACTCTCCCGTATGGATACCCAGCGGGTCGAAGTTCTCCATGTTGCAGACCGTGATGCAGTTGTCGAAACGGTCGCGCACCACTTCATACTCCACTTCCTTCCATCCTTTCAGACTCTTTTCCACGAGCACCTGCGGAGAGAACGAGAAGGCTTTCTCGGCCAGCACATTCAGCTCTTCCTCGTTGTCGCAGAATCCCGATCCAAGACCGCCCAGCGCATATGCCGCACGGATGATAACCGGATAGCCCAGGTCGCTGGCAGCCTTGCGCGCCTGCTCAATGTTCTCGCACGCCTCACTCTTGATGGTCTTCACGTTGATCTCGTCGAGCTTCTTCACGAACAGTTCACGGTCTTCCGTGTCCATAATGGCCTGCACGGGAGTGCCCAGCACCTGCACACCGTATTTCTCGAACACGCCTCCCTGATAGAGAGCCACGCCGCAGTTCAGTGCCGTCTGCCCTCCGAACGAGAGCAGTACGCCGTCGGGCCGCTCCTTGCTGATGACTTTTTCCACAAAATACGGAGTGACGGGAAGGAAGTAGATTTTGTCGGCCACCCCTTCGGATGTCTGCACCGTAGCGATGTTCGGATTGATGAGCACCGTTTCGATGCCCTCTTCTTTCAGTGCCTTAAGCGCCTGCGAACCGGAATAGTCAAATTCGCCCGCTTCACCGATTTTCAATGCGCCTGACCCCAGCAGCAAAACTTTCTTTATATTTTCTTTCATTGATGTTCTTTCAGTTAATGGTTGGTTATTGTTAGATCAGCTTCACGAACTCATCAAAGAGGAATTCCGTGTCTGTAGGTCCGCTGGCGGCTTCCGGATGGAACTGCGCGGAGAACCAGGGATTGCGCTTGTGGCGGATTCCTTCGTTCGACCCGTCGTTCATGTTGATGAAAAGCGGCTCCCAGTCAGCGCCAAGCGTATTGTTGTCCACCGCATATCCGTGGTTCTGCGAAGTGATGAAGCAGCGTTCCGTGCCCACCATGCGGACCGGCTGGTTGTGGCTGCGATGGCCATATTTCAGCTTGTATATTTTCGCCCCTCCCGCCTTCGAGAGCAGCTGGTTTCCCATACAGATGCCGAAGATGGGAAGCTTCTCGTTTTCCATCGCCTTGCGGATGTTCTGCACGGCAGCGTCGCATGTGTCCGGATCACCGGGTCCGTTGGAAATGAAAAGTCCGTCGAACTCGATTCCGTTAAAGTCGTAGTCCCAGGGCACACGGATCACTTCAACGCCTCGCTTGAGGAGGCAGCGGATGATATTCGCCTTCACTCCGCAGTCAACCAGAAGCACGCGCTTGCTGCCTTCCGCATTGAACGAAGCCAGCCGGGAATTGATTTCCCCTTTCGGCATATCTGCCGGCAGCTTGCAGCATTCATTTCCTTTGTAAACAACTATCTCGTCACACGATACCTTGTCCACATAATTCACGCCCGCATACTGTGCTTCGGGCACATTTTCAGGTTCATCGTCAAACACGATTTTACCCATCATCACCCCATGTTCGCGCAGCACCTTCGTCAGTTCCCTCGTGTCGATGCCTGTAATTCCGGGAATCTGTTCACGCTTCAACCATTCGGCAAGACTCTCCACCGCATTCCAATGACTGTACATTTCACTGTAATCGCTCACGATGATAGCTTCCGCATGAATCCTCTCACTCTCCATAAAAGTGGGCAGACCGTTCGCCTCGAAAGTGAACGGAGGCACCCCGTAGTTGCCTACCAGCGGATAGGTCAGCGTCATCAGCTGCCCCGCATACGAAGGGTCGGTCAGACTCTCCGGATAACCGGTCATCGCCGTATTGAACACCACTTCGCCCGCTACCGGCTTCTCATAACCGAACGACTTGCCGTGAAAGCGGCTCCCGTCGTCAAGGATTAACGTCACGTTTCTCATTCCTTATCTATCTGTATCGTTATAGTTGTTGTTTTTAGCGTCACTCCAAAAAAAACCCGGACTTGCCGAAAAGCAATTCCGGGAATATGAAGAAATAAAACAAATTGTGCCGAGAAAAAAGAAAGGCTCTTCCGGTGTCCGCCAGCCGAGCGGAATCCCGAATGTATGAATAGCTGCTGCACTGTACATAAGTCCGTCATTCATGAGTCGCTTCTTTGTTTGATTCATAATTCGGAGTGCAAATATACGGATTTTCCGCCAAAAGAATGCGCTGTTTTGCAAAATAAATTGCAAAATATTTCCAGAAAGGGACGGAACGCATGTTCTTTTCATCCGCCAGACGAGTGATACGGCCTAAAAAGAAAATTGCAAGCGCCCTGCATACAAGCACTTGCAACAAACATCAAAGTGAGCCGAAAGCGGGACTCGAACCCGCGACTTACTCATTACGAATGAGTTACTCTACCAACTGAGTTATTTCGGCATTGTTCCCTTCCGAAAACGTGTGCAAAGATACAACTTTTTCGGAAATGCAAAAACTATTTGCCTGTTTTTTTCAACAATCTTTTTTATTTGCCTCTCACGACTCGCTTTTCTTCTCCTTCTGTTCCTTTTCGGGAGCAGGCTCGTCAATGTTCACGCTTTTTTCCACTTCGTTCAGCCCTTCCTTGAAGCTGCGCACTCCCTTTCCTACTCCTCGCATCAGTTCAGGAATCTTGCGTCCGCCGAAGAGAAGCAGAATCAGCACGACAATAATTATAATCTCAGGCATTCCCAATCCAAACATATCTGTAAATTTTATAAATCCGGATGCAAAGCTATGCTTTTATTGAATACGAACAAAATTTTCCCTGCAAAATTCGGGCGCAAAGACCATTATCCAGCCGAAGGCTTTTCCTGCATCTTCTTCACGAAATCGCAGATGACAGGATAAAGCACTTCCGGATTGTCCGACACGTCGCAAACGGTTTCCAGCGGACAGCGCCCGGTACGGGTGCGGTTGATGATGAAGGGAACCTTCTCGTCATAGCTCAGTTCAACGCCGCACTTCTCCAGCAGTTCGCAAGCCGGCTCGCTGATGACATCGGTCCACACCTCCGAAACTCCTCCCAGAGCCAGCATAGCCGCGGCTCCCTTGCCGATCACCTTGTCGGCAACCTTCGCTCCCCGCATAAAATCCGGATCCGAACGGTAAAGCTCGAAAAGGTCAACCACTCCCCTCCGCGTGAATGTGCGGATTTCGCCGTCTTTGCTCACCACACACGAATAGTTTCCGTCGTGCAGCAGCCTGATCAAATCTTCTCTCATAATGTTTCCTGCTTTAGTTTTTCTGCATACGCATCAATCCGCCTCAGCTCTTTCGGAATGTCAATGGACTGCGGACAATGGGGATTGCATTGCCCACAGCCCACGCAATGGTCTGCCTGGCGAAGCTTGGGAACACTCCGGTCGTACCCCACAAGAAAAGCCCTGCGCGCCTCGGCATAGTTCTTGTCCATACGGCTTTGGGGAATGTTTCCCTCATTCACGCATTTATTGTAATGCAGCAGCACGCCCGGAATGTCGATGCCGTAAGGACAAGGCATGCAATACTTGCAGTCGTTGCAGGGCACCGTCGGATACTCGCGCATCAGCAAGGCCGTATCGAGCAGAAACTGGTTTTCCTCGGCGGTGAGGGGAACCAGAGGCGAATAGGTGCGGATGTTGTCCTGAAGATGCTCCATGTACGTCATTCCGCTCAGCACCGTGAGCACCATGGGCGGAGTCCCTGCAAAACGGAACGCCCACGACGCGACGCTGCTTTCAGGATTGCGCGCTTTCAGGCGCGAAAAGATATGCTCCGGAAGCTTGGACAGACGGCCGCCCAGCAAAGGCTCCATGATGACCATCGGAATGTTCCGCCGGGAAATCTCGGCATACAGGTAGTCGGCATTCACGTTGTTGCCCGTGGCATACTTCCAGTCTGAATAGTTCAGCTGGATCTGGATGAAGTCCCAATGCACCTTCTCGTGAAACGACAAAATAAAGTCGAACTCCTCTTTCGAGCCATGAAACGACCAGCCCAGGTGCCTGATACGCCCCGCTTCGCGCTCCTTCAACAGATAATCGAGCAGCCCGTTGTCAAGGAAGCGCACCTTGAAGCTCCTCTTGCCGGAAGAACCCAGCGAATGGAGCAGGTAATAGTCGATATAGTCAACCTGCAAATGCTTCATCGAATCGTGATACATCTCCACGCTCGACTTGAAGTCGCTCCGGTCAAAATTCGACATTTTCGTGGCAATAAAGTATTTCTCGCGCGGATGACGCTTCAAGGCCATGCCCGTAGACCGTTCCGACCACCCCTGCACATAGACAGGAGCCGTATCAAAATAATTCACTCCATGCCCGATGGCATAGTCGACAAGGCGGTTCACCTCCTCCTGGTCAATCACATTTCCGTCGCCTGCCGGCGAAGGAAGAGTCGGCCAGCGCATACATCCATAGCCGAGCAGCGAAACCCGGTCGGGAGAAGGAGGAAAATTCCGGCAGGTCATCTTGCCTTCGGGCACCTCGGAAGCAGCGTTTCCCGAAGCGTCCGCTTCTTTCTTCGGAGCACATCCGCAGACTCCGGCCGTAGCCGCCACCGTACTGATTCCCACGATTTTCAGGAAATTGCGGCGATTCATCTTATCTTTCTTACACATATCGTTCTTTTCCATAGCAAAAACTGTTTTTTATCCGACAACCCGGATCAGATTACCCGGTGCACTTCGTGGCCTTCCACATAGATGGCGCTCAACGGGCGTGCCGGGCAAAGATACTCGCACGCCCCGCACCCGATACACCGCTCCGCATCCACGGCCGGAATCTTCAGCGACTCCGGATCGGAAGGATCAGAAGGTATCATGGTTATGGCTCCCGCCGGACAGTGCCGGGCACAGTTGCCGCACTCCTGCCCGTCGGTAAGCGGAATGCAGCGGTCTTTCACCCACACCGCATGGCCGATCTGGATGCTCGACTTGTCCTCCCGGCTGATTTTCAGGATGGCGCCGGCGGGACATACTTCAGAACATTTCGTACACTCCGGACGGCAATAGCCCCGTTCGTACGACAGATAAGGCTGCATAAACGTATCGAGCCGGCGCGAAGGGCGGAGCACCTCGTTCGGGCAGACCGACACGCAAAGCTGGCAGGCGGTGCAATGCGCCTGCATGTGGCGCGCACCCACCGAACCCGGAGGAGTGAGCGGAGTGGCGCGCACCGGCTCTTTCTTGCCGATAATGTCAGCCAGCCCCCCATCCATTTTGACGGGCTCCACCTTCTTTGCCACCTGCGCGCTGACCGCCGAAGCGAACATCACGGCCGTACCTGCAATGAAAGCCCTCCTGCCGTTGCCTTCATCAGACACCGTCTTCTGCCGGCCGGCAGATACAGGCTCTGTACGGACAGCCTTCTTTCCATAAGCGAAACGGTAGCCGATGGCTCCGCGCGAGCATTTGTCCAGGCAATCGAAACACATCACACAGCGGCTTGCGTCTACCCGATGAGCTTTCGCGTCGATGCAGGACGCCTTGCAGTTGCGGGCGCAAAGCGTACATCCGTTGCATTTGGAGGTATCGACGGTTATCCGGAAGAGCGAAAACCGGGAAAGCATCCCCAGCACTGTGCCCACCGGACAAACCGCATTGCAATAGGTGCGTCCGCCGCGCCAGGCCAGTACAGCCACGGCAAGGATCATCACAAAAGATACGGCAAAAACCGCCGCGCCCTTCATCCAGACCTCCACCGAATAAAAAGCATAGCTGTTCATCCTCTCGGCGAAATAAGCCAGCACATTGTTTCCCCACATCCACAAAGGCTGGAGCAAGGCATTGGCCGCACGCCCGTAGATGGCATACGGATCGAGCCACGCCGAAGCATGAAAGACGGCGGCCAGCACAAGAAATACGGCCAGCACGCCATAGCGCAGCCAGCTTTTCGATTCGGAAAACGCATAGGGGAGCTTCTTTCTGCGGTGTCCGAAACGCGCCGCCAGATCCTGGAACACGCCCAGCGGACAGATGACCGAACAGTATACGCGCCCGAAAACCAGCGTAAGCAAAACAAGAAAGACAATGACACCGGCATTGAGGGCAAGCACTGCCGGAAGGAACTGAATCTTGGCCAACCAGCCAAGCCAGAGATGAATCGCGCCCGTAAAGTCAAGAAACAGCAATGTGACGAGCGTGAAATAGACGGCGGCCGATATCTGCCTGAGTCTTTTCATTAGCATATCCACAAAAGTTTGTTAGTGTTTCGTTGTTAGACTTTGCGAAGTTAAACATATTCTGCGAAAACAAGGCGCATATTTCTGCAAAAAAGTCATAAACACAAACACACTGACAGACAAGAAACGTTGCGCCAATGTCCCTCCGGAACCAGCCTGAAAAAATAACCCGTCATCGCAAGTAAAATAACCCGTCATTCAAAGTAAAATGTCCCGTCATCCTGATCAAAATGTCCCGTCATCTTTTCGAGGCTTCAGAGATGGACGGAAAGCGCAGGCATTCAACCCCTTATACAAGGATGAGGCATTCTGCCAGAAACCGCAAGGCAAAGCTCCTCAAAAAATGCCAGGCAAAAGCACAAACGATGAATCACGCCGGCATCTTCCGCGCCGCCTGCCAAAGCCCTCCATATCAAAAAGCAAGAAAAACATCAGTCCGCATTGATAATTTGGAATAAAAACACTAATTTTGCCGATACTTTTTACAACAACTAACTTTTTCAGCTTAATTTATATCATGAAATATCCGTTCATATCCGCCGCGGAAGCGGCCTCATCCATCCGGCACGGAGATACCGTAGGAATCGGAGGATTCTCTTCCGTAGGAACACCGAAAGCCGTTCCCGCCGCACTGGCCGAACATGCCGAAGCCATGCACCGGGAAGGAAAAGAATTCAAGGTTGGCCTGATAACAGGAGGCGCCACAGGAAACCAGGTGGACAGCGCGCTGGCTCTTGCCGATGCAGTTTCGTTCCGCACCCCCTTCCAGTCGAACAAAGACATGCGCAACTCGATCAACGCAGGCGAAGTGCAGTACTTCGACCTTCATCTTTCGCAGATCGGCCAAGACGTGCGCTACGGCTTTCTGGGGAAAGTCAACGTGGCCATCGCAGAAGCCTCCGACATCACCGACGAAGGAGAAATCATTCCCAGCACCTCAGTGGGCATCACACCTACCCTGCTCCAGGTGGCCGACAAGATCATCATCGAGCTAAACGAGGCCCATTCGGGAAAGCTCGCCGGCATGCACGACATCTACGTTCCGGCCATGCCTCCCCACCGCACCGAGATACCTATATATAAGGTGAACGACCGCATCGGAACCCCAAGCGTGAAAATCGACCCGAGCAAGGTGGTGGGCGTGGTGCGCACGAACGAACGCGACCGCATAGCCGCATTCACTCCGCTCAACGAAACGACCGTGCGGATCGGGCATAACGTGGCCGAATTCCTATGCAGCGAATGGAAACGCGGAGCCATCCCGCAGGAGTTCCTGCCCCTGCAGTCGGGTGTGGGCAACATCGCCAACGCCGTATTGGGCGCACTGGGCGACAACCCCGCGCTTCCGGCCTTCTCGATGTTCACCGAAGTCATCCAGAACTCGGTCATCGACCTTATGGCAAAAGGACGCATCCGCTTTGTGGCAGGAAGCTCGCTGACACTTTCGGACGACCACCTGGACATGATGTACGACGACATCGACACCTTCCGCAGCCGCGTGCTGCTCCGCCCGCAGGAAATCACCAACCACCCGGAACTGATCCGGCGGATGGGCATCATCGCCGTAAACACCGCACTCGAGGCAGACATCTTCGGCAATGTAAACAGCACCCATGTTTCGGGATGCAAGATGATGAACGGAATCGGAGGTTCGGGCGACTTCGCACGCAACGCTTTCCTTTCCATCTTCACCACACCGTCTACGGCAAAAGGCGGACTGATTTCTTCAATCGTGCCCCAAGTGTCGCATGTGGACAGTACGGAACACGACGTGCGCATCCTCGTAACCGAACAGGGCGTGGCCGACCTGCGCGGGAAATCGCCTTCGCAACGCGCGCGCTGCATCATCGAGAACTGCGCCCATCCCGACTACAGACAACTGCTGTGGGATTACCTGAAACTTTCGGAAGGACACTCGTGCCATACGCCGATGTCGCTGAAAAACGCGTTCAAGATGCACATCGCCTTTGCGGAAACAGGCGACATGAGGAACACAAAGTTCGAGTGATTTCCCGCTACATCAAAAAAAACGCCTATCTTTGTCCCCCATGGAAAAATTCGACATACACATATTGGGATGCGGTTCGGCCCTGCCCACACTCAGGCACAACGCCAGCTCGCAAATAGTCAACGTGCGCGAAAAGCTCTTCATGATTGACTGCGGAGAAGGAACGCAGGTACACCTCCGCCGCTCGCGGCTCCGGTTCAACCGGCTGAACCACATCTTCATCTCCCACTTGCACGGGGACCACTGCTTCGGGCTGATGGGCCTTATCTCAACATTCGGAATGCTGGAACGCACGGCACAGCTTCACATCCACGCGCATCCGGAGCTGGAGCGGATTCTCAAACCGCAGCTCGCCTTCTTCTGCAACGGACTGCCCTTCGATGTCGTCTTCCACCCCATCGACCCGGCAAAGCGCGAAATCATCTACGACGACCGGTCGGCAAGCGTGGAAACCATCCCGCTGAAGCACCGCATGCCTACCTGCGGGTTCCTCTTCCGCGAAAAGCCGACCGCCAACCACATCCGGCGGGACATGATCGACTGCTACGAAATCCCTCTATATATGATCAACCGCATAAAGAACGGGGAAGACTACGTTACGGCAGACGGCAAGGTGATTCCCAACGAAAAGCTCACCTTTCCGGCCGACCCTCCGCGCTCATACGCCTACTGCTCCGACACGGTCTACCTCCCCCGGATCACGGAACAGATAGAGGGAGTCGACCTGCTTTTCCATGAGGCGACCTTCGGAGAAGACAATGCCGCGCGGGCACGGAAAACCCAGCACTCAACGGCGGCGCAGGCGGCACGGATAGCCCTCGAAGCAAAGGTGAAGCGGCTGGTCATCGGCCATTTCTCGGCAAGGTATGAAGACGAAAAGGTGCTGCTTGAAGAAGCAAAAGCCATTTTCCCCCATACGATGCTGGCCAACGAAAACCTGACCATCTCCATCTGAACAGTTAAAGAAAACTAACCCGTTTAAACCCGACATCCCGAACAATGTCATACCAGACAGTATGAACTCCAAAGCATGAACAAATACAACGAAAAAGAAACCATATACCGCCTGCAGGATCCCGAAACACGGCGTGACGCATTCGGCGAGGTTGTACGCGCCTACAGCGAACAGCTATACTGGCAGATAAGGCGCATGGTCTTTTCGCACGAGGACGCAAACGACCTGCTCCAGAACACGTTCATGAAGGCCTGGGACAATCTGGACTACTTCAGAGGCGAAGCCAAACTCTCAACCTGGCTCTACCGCATCGCCATCAACGAATGCATCAACTTCCTGAACAGGCAACGGGCGGAAAGGCAGCTCTCGATAGACGACGAAGAGGCGGCACTCGTCAACAAGCTGGAAAGCGACCCCTACTTCGACGGGGACAAAACCCAGCTCATGCTCCAGAAAGCCATCATGACTCTGCCCGAAAAGCAGCGGATCGTATTCAACCTAAAGTACTTTCAGGAAATGAAGTACGAGCAGATAGCCGAAATAGCTGGAACCAGCATAGGGGCGCTCAAGGCCTCCTATTTCCATGCGGTGAAGAAAATTGAAGAATTTTTTAAAGCGAACGATTAAACCTTCCCGCCACAAAATTGTCTAAAGAAATAAAAGAGATGTAACATGAAAAAGGAAGAAACCAACTTACTTAACCGGTGCGGCAAGGAAAATCCGTTCAAGGTACCCGAAGGATACTTCGAGAACTTTGCCGAGCAGTTGATGGACAAACTTCCGGAAAAGGCTCCCGTTGAAGCTCCAGACATCACCTTGTGGATGCGCATAAGGCCATGGGTGTATATGGCAGCCATGTTCTGCGGAATCATGCTGATGGTGCGGACGTTCGTAGGAGAAAAAAACGCGCAGGCGGCTGATGTGCCCAGCATAAATCTTTCGGAACTTCCAGACGAAGTGATCGACCCGATAGTGAACCAGACCATGATGGATGACTATACGCTTTACCAGTATCTTACGGATGCTGATTCTGAAATCTATAAATAAACAAACTACATCAATGAAAAAAGTACTTTCTATATTTCTGATTCTGTTTCCGGTGTTTTTTCTTCCAGACCTGCGGGCGCAGCAGCCGCCAATGAGCAAGGAGGAATTCCGCAGCCGCCAACAGGAATTCATTACCCGCCGTGCCGGACTGACTCAAGAGGAGGCCCAGAAATTCTTTCCGCTCTACTTTGAGCTTCAGGACAAGAAAGGAAAACTCAATCGGGAGGCATGGCAGAATATGCGGCAGGGCAAAGACCCCAATACAACGGAAGCGGAATATGCCCGGATTGTGGAAGACATGATCCAGGCGCGCATCACCAACGACAAGCTGGATCTGGAATACGTGAGGAAATATAAAAAGTTTCTTTCCGCAAAAAAGATCTATGACATCCAGAAAGCTGAGATGCGCTTCCACCGCGAACTGCTCAAAAGCGCACACCACGGTGAAGAAGGAAGGCCTGGAAACAAGGAAAAGAGATAAAAAACGATCATTTTTTTGCCAAAACATTTTGCATATTCAAAAAAGATGCTTACCTTTGCATCGCTTTTGAAAGGAAGCACTCCTGAAAAGAGTTTTGGAGAGGTGGCAGAGTGGTCGATTGCGGCGGTCTTGAAAACCGTTGTACCGCGAGGTACCCGGGGTTCGAATCCCTGTCTCTCCGCAATAAACATTGAAAATCAAGGGATTATAAAACAAACACCCAGTTTTGCACTCAAGAATGTAAAACTGGGTGTTTTTTCTTATTTAAGAAACTATGTAGAACACTTGCAATGAAATCAAACATCGCCCACACTCAATGAGGTTGGCGATGTTGCAGAAGGTTGATCTGTTTGGAAGATTGATAGAGGACGAAGAAGTGAATCTAAAGCTACATGGCTCTAAGGAGGCATACAACCGGGCTGACCTCGCAAATGAAGTCAGCCCGGTTTTATCCTTTTCAATAGTTTCATAGCTTCCAGCCAGAAATACGTTCCTGTATTTCCCATAAATGAGAATAAAGCCCTTGACTCCGGATGAGTTCATCGTGTGTTCCTTCTTCCTGTATCTCTCCGTTATTCAAGACGATTATACGGTCGGCATCCTTGATGGTCTTGAGCCTATGGGCAATAACAATGACGGTACGTCCCTTGACAAGCATGTCAATGGCTTTCTGCACCTCCACTTCATTTTCAGGGTCAAGCGAGGCTGTAGCTTCGTCCAGCAGAATAATTTGCGCATCTTTCAGCATGGCACGCGCAATGGATATGCGCTGTTTTTCGCCTCCGGACAAAGTACAGCCCCCTTCGCCCACCATCGTGTCATACCCTTGCGGCAAACGCATGATAAAATCGTGGCAACAGGCTTTCTTGGCGGCGGAAATGATTTCCTCGTCCGTCGCGTCTGTCTTGCCGAAACGGATGTTGTTGCGTATCGTGCCTTGAAACAGATAGACATCTTGAAACACCATGGAGATATGACTCATCAGACTTTCGGGTGCTATTTCATCCATCGGAACGCCGTTGAAGCAGATGCGCCCTTTCTGCGGATCATAAAAACGGGCGCAAAGCTTCATCACCGTGCTTTTCCCGCTTCCCGAAGGACCTACAAGAGCCGTTAATGAATTTTTCGGAAAAGTAACGGTCATATCGTGCAACACTTCCTTGTCCTGATAGGCAAACGATACGTGTTCAAACCGAATGTCGCCCGCCGCCGGGGATTTCCGTTCTCCTTTCATCTCCGGCTCATTCATCAATGAAAGGATGCGCCCTCCGGCAATGGAAAAATACCGGAACTCAGTAAAATTGGTCAGAGCGGAAGTCAGCGGATCGAACACACGGGAGCCGACCACAAGGAACAGTACGAATACAAGCAGCGAAAGCTCTCCTCCCAGCAGAAGGTAGGTACCGCACAAGACCATGATTGTCAGCCCGGCACGTACCAGGGTAATGCTCAACAAGACGAACGGCCCCAACAGAGCCTCCTGACGGATGCAGGCGCGGCGAAGCTGGGCAAACGCATCGCGCAACCGGACAAAACGGTCACCCAACAGATTGTAGGCTTTCATCACCCGGATGCCCTGCAGGTATTCTTCCAGTCTGTTCCCTGCATTTATTTTCGCCTGTATCTGCCTGCCGCTCAACTTCCTCTGCACGCCAGTACTTGCCCACAGAACAAGCATGGCAAGCGGAAGCGAGGCAAACATGCTGACCGCCATCCTCCAGTCTGTCCAGACTAATGAGGCAAAAGCCAGTACGGGCATGACCACCGCACCCATCAATTGGGGCAAGTGGTGCGAAATACCGGTTTCCGCCATCATGAAATCCGTAATAAGCATGGAAGACAAATCACCGGGATCGCGCCTTGACAAAAATCCCAACGACAGTTTCCGCAGATGTTCTGCCAGCGACAGGCGTCCCGAAGCACTCATTTCGTATGCTCCCCTGAAATTGGCGCGATAAGATGCCCGTTCCGCCAAAGCCATCACCAGCATATAAACAACCATAATGCCGAATATCCACCATATACGGGTCGTGTCGAGCGGTTGTCCGCTTCCGTCAAAAGCATTGAAAATGATGCGTATCGCCTCGATGGAGAGGCAAAAAGGCACGATGTTGACCAAGTTGGCAAGCATGGTACAGCCCACAGGCTTGTAAAGCCGTTCGACATGTCCTATTGTAATGTTCTTGATTGCATTCATATCCTGTTTTTTTCTTTTATTTTTTTATTCAACGTCCAGTGGCAAGCACTCGTATAAGCATCCCACATCTTCTTATATGTGCCGTCTGCCACAGACAAGACTTCATGCCTTCCGCATTGCACAATCCTTCCTTCTTTCATGACGACAATCTGACTTGCGGAAACAACGGAAGAGAGGCGGTGCGCTATCACGATAACCGTCTTTCCCTTTATCAGTGACTGCAAAGCGATCTGCATCTTATACTCGTTTTCCGGATCAGCAAAGGCAGTAGCTTCGTCCAGTACCAGTATCGGTGCATTTTTCAGTATGGCCCGCGCCACACATATCCGTTGGGCTTCGCCACCCGACAGGAACACGCCTTTGTCACCTATCCGTGTTTCGTAGCCCTGCGGCAAACGTTCTATGAAACCGTGGCATTGGGCGGCTTTAGCGGCGGCTACCACCTCTTCTTTGGTTGCATCAGGAGAGCCGACGGCAATGTTCTCATAGAGCGTGTCATAAAACAGGAACGTGTCCTGGAAAACGAAAGACACCATGTCCATCAGCTTCTCCGTGGCTATCTGGCGGATGTCCACGCCGCCTATGCGTATCTCTCCCTGTTCCACATCCCAAAAGCGGGGAATCAGATTGGCTATCGTAGACTTGCCGCTTCCCGACGGGCCCACAAGCGCCGTTATCTCTCCTTGCGGTGCCGTGAAGCTGACATCGCGCAAGGCTTCCGTCCGCGTGCCCTGTTCCGTGTTTTCGTAGGAGAATGATACATGGCGGAACTCCACATCGTAGGATGTAGGCACCTGCGGGTGCTCCGCTTCCGGTACAGGCTTTTTTCCCAAGATGCGGTCGATGCGTTTTACACCCTCATCGATGTCGCGCGTGTTGCCTCCCAAGAATGTTAGTTTATAGACGGGAGAAGCCATACCCGGACCCATGATGATGAAAAACAGCCATACCACCGCCAATGAGAGCGATTGCGGATTGGCTTGCAAC
Organism: Bacteroides sp. ET225; assembly: GCF_024733745.1. NCBI lineage: Bacteria > Pseudomonadati > Bacteroidota > Bacteroidia > Bacteroidales > Bacteroidaceae > Bacteroides > Bacteroides sp. ET225. The sequence goes on from NZ_JANRHN010000011.1 coordinate 16,797, forward strand.
AGCAGGATGCCCATCGGGAGTATAAATGTCACCATCGAATTGAGCAGGACGGTAAACGCTATCATGCCGTTCTGATAGGTGTCACAGCACTTCAAGGCGAATGTCTTGTATGCCTGAATTTCAGCATTGAACTGACGGAACGAACGGACGCTCTGACCGAAAATCTTAACTACAGGCATTCCCCGCACATACTGCACGGCAGATGCGCTCATCTTTTCCTGTGCATCATAATAAATGGCCATGAACGCTCTCGCCCTTTTCCCCATAAAATTGGAGAACTGAAGAAATAAGCTAATCGCCACGACAGCCAGACATATAACCGTCAGCCACACATCCAAAGAGGAAAAGATGACAAGCATTACCACAACCGTAACCACCACATTCACCAAATCCGGAATGGTATGGGCGATGAAACCTTCTATCTTTTCGATGTTCTGGTCCATCGTTTTCTTGATGGCTCCGGTGGAAGTGCTGTTCAGATACCCTAACGGAAGTCTGCCGATGTGTTCGGACAGACGGACACGCAGCCCGTACAAAATGCGGAATGCGGCCACATGCGAGGACATCAGAGCGGCATATAACAATACCAATCCGCCGACAAGCCCTCCAAATGCGATCCATCCCCAGCGAATCATGCCCGCTCCGTCCGAAGCTGCAGGATTCCCTCCATGCGTCAGCAATTCTTTCAAAACTTCATAAACCGCCCAATAGGGCACAAGCATGCATACCGCACTGCCGGCAGACAACAAGCCTGCCAATACAAGCAGCCCTTTCTTCTGTCCCGCTATCTCGAACAGACGGGACAAGCCTTCTTTCTTTTTTGACTTCTTCATCATATTACGCTATTTTGACAAGACTTTATATCCGAGAAGCGAGCTGAATTTATAGCACAGCCAGGGCATACGCCCCAATATCTGCCCGAAGAAGAATCCCCAGCGCGGACGGAAGAACTTCATGTAATTGGCTTGCTCGATGAGTTGCAACTTCGGCTCCCATCGTTCTACCAGATGTCCGTCACTCAGCCCGGACCGGATTTGCGCCTCGTGCTTTCGGAGTGAATCGGGCTTCACACCGTGCCGGCTCATCATCGTGCCGCACACATCGAACCACAGTTCACCTCCCCCGAAACGGTCTGCCACGTGATGCAGAAAGGCTTTTACCTGCTTCTCGTAAAAATACATCAGTACGCCTTCCACTATAAATACAAAATCCGCATCGGGATGTTTCCTACGCAAATCGTCCATCCAATCGGTTTCCAGCAAGGAAGCCTCGATACAGACATTACCCGGCTCTTCGGGTATCAGTTTGCGGCGCAGCGCAATGACTTCCGGCAAGTCCATGTCATAAAAAACCGCTTTCCGGTTGCCGATACGCTGGAAACGGGTGTCCAGCCCGCATCCCACATTCACGACTACCGGATGGGGATGTGTGTCAATGAAGCGTTTCACGGCACAGTCAAAGTACCAGCCCCGCACCACACAGCCCACTTCGCTCAGCTTTGCTCCGTCGAATTGGGAGTAATCGTATTCCAGACTGTCCGCCAGCCGTTCCGCAACCTTGTCGTCCAGAATGGGATGCTCACGACGGCTTTCTTTCGCCCTCATATAAAGAGGGATGAGCAGTGTTTCTGCCACAACGTTCTTAAATTCATGCTTCTGTTTCATTGTATATATTGTTATTTAATGGTGAACGTGAGAAGGCGCGTAATAGTGAACGATATTCAGAAATGTTCATAAAAAAAGGAGGAAACCCCCGTGAAGATCTCCTCCTTGCCAGCCGTCCTGCGGCGACTGTTTGCCTGTATGTCCTTTGTCTGTTTCTCATATCCTGATGATTGCCCTCCATCCTTGAATTTCAAAAAGAATATAGTCGTGCAAGATGGCTTCCATTTCCGGTCGGGGCACTGAATGCATCAACAATTCCTCAAATAGGGTGAACATCCATACCGTATGCAAATGGATGATAAAATCAGATACATCCGTATTGATTTCGGGGTGCTTCCGCTGCATGGACGTAAACCATGCCTTGACCAGTTCAGTAGAACGGTCGGTATAGTTTTCGCGGAAATGTTCCAGTGAAGAGCCTTGCGCACGAAACAGCAGAATTTCCATTAGCGGACGATGCTTCTCCATAAGTGAAACATATTCGTCGATGCAGGATTTCAGATATTTTTCCGACCGCATCATCATGACATCCTCACCCCGTATGCCGTGATGTTCCTGCAACATGGCCTCCAAAGCATACAAGACCGGACGGACTACTTCACAGAAGAGTTCGTCTTTATTCGCGAAATAGTTGTAGATATTCCCTACGCCGATCCCTGCCAGTCCGGCTATTTCGCGCATAGAGGTTTTAGAATACCCTTTCTGCCCGAACTGCTGTTTGGCGACAGCCAATACACGATCCCGTATGTCTTCCTTGAGCACCTGCATTTATAAAAAACAATATCTGTTTTTAGGTTTTGCAAAGATACAGGGCCTGAAATTGTCAGGCAATACCTATTTCTAGGGATATTATCTTGCATGGCACTTCGTGGAGGCAGTCAGCATAAACAACGTTCTCTTCTGCAACCCCATTTTTTGCCTCATTTTCGTGACAAATGATTTATAAACTCCCCATATCCGCAAAGAAAGGTCAGACCGACTGGGCAAGCAAGCGTAAATAAAATCAATTGTCACTTACAGGCATACCTAAAATTTTCTTTATATGATATTCCAGTATGTGATAAGCCGGCTCAACCATTGAGCCATGTCCATGTCCGTCAATCTCGTACAGGCAAGTTTCTGCATGTCCGGTCAGCTTCATCATCCTCCACATGTAGGCATTTTCTTCATAGCGTCCGAAAAGTTCGATGTTGCGGTCACCTGTAATCAGTATTAAGGGAGGCGCATCTTTACGGACATGGAAAAGCGGGGCATACTCGTCAATTAACGGCTGCAAGTTTCCGATACCTTTCATTTCACGATACGCAAAATGACTGATCATTTGCCCGCTGAAAGGTATCAGCCCCGCAATGCTATCAGCGTCAGTCCCGTATTCGGCGAGCCATCTCTTGTCCAGTCCTATCATAGCTGTGAGATAACCTCCGGCCGAATGTCCCGATATGAAAATCTTCTTCTTATCTCCTCCATATTTCCCAATCTCGCGGAATACCCATGCCACGGCAGCTGCTGCATCATCAATGCACTCTCCAATCTCTACTTCAGGCAACAAACGGTAGTTGACCGCCACCAGCACCATCTGCTTCTCTTTCAGTTTCCAAGGAAATGACTTGCTTCCTTGTGTCAGTCCGCCACCGTGAAACCATACAACAACCGGACACCCCGTCGTATCTTCCGGATAGTAAATATCCAACTTACAACGTTCAGACGCATATGCGTTTTCCATTTCTCTATAAGGAATATCATACATAGCAGCATACTTTAACTCTTCAGCAAAGGCGATGCCGCATACCAGCATTGCCATCATAATCAATATTACCTTTTTCATTTATTTACTATTTACTCATTCCGATACTGAAACTGATAAAACAACAGTCAATGCCCATAACAATAGCACGCCGGGAAATCATATTAAGAAACTGTTTTGAATTTCTCCAAAAAGTTTTTCTTGGCTTGATGTATTCGTTTTCGTGTGTGCTTTGGGCTATTTTTTGGTCTTTTCCGCTTCTGTTCTTCGTCAGATAGCCCGTTATCTTCCTCATCACACAAACGGAAATGCCTCAAAAACTCATCCCAAATCAGCGCACGATAAATTCAAAACAGTTTCTAAAAGCAGCCCCATCCAATAGAGGTGATTGCTGTAATCAAACCCGTAATTTCAGGACATATTGCATACCACTGCCAAAATTACTGAAAACTTTATATGAACAAAAGATTTCAGCCGCATTTGTTAGCATCATCCTTCAAGATACTGACATATAGATTCTCGCCATTGGCATGTGCATATTGAAACAGGGTATCCGTCTACACCTGAACATCACTCAATTTTCAACAGATACCCTGTCAGATTTACTGTAACTGCAAACGCAAAGTTGATTTGGCTCCAACTAATCGCCCATTAGCGAATGATATCTTGAAAGGGCTTTACCATTTGAACGAAGCAACGGCATTCGCCGGGACAGTGTAACAGAATCTTCTATCCTCATCGTTCACCGTAAGGTTCTGTTTGTCCGGACAATTGTTAACAACCACCAAAGCATGGCTTCCATCGGTATTCTCAAAAGCCGCACACGAGAAACCTTCGTTTGCAGAAACTGTTACGCCGATACGTACAGCACCAGGCTTTACCACTGCGCCCATGTGCGCCATTGCGTAATAATGAGAATTACGGGTAACGACAGAATAATCCTTGTTGTCCACATCTACCGCCCCATAGCAGGTGGCACATGCCCCCATCCCGCCGTGAGGTCCTTGATCGTTATCCAACATCAAATTCCATACGATAGCTCCTACACACCAATTGTTGACCGTGCCGACAGCCAAATCTTCCACATCTCTCAACAACGATTTCGACAAATCACGCCCGTCATTCCATTCTCCTATTGATGCTTCCGAAAAAATCAGTTCTTTATCGGGAACAGCCTCATGTATCTTCTGCATCTCGCTACGGTATCCACCATAATTATGGTAAGCGGCGCCGGCAAAATAGGCCGCAGCCTCTGCGTCTTCGTGAATCCGCAAAGGATATTGCTTCTGATCTTCCTTATTGTCATAATTATAATTATGGTCAAAAGCGTAAATTTTCACCCGCCCCAGCCCGGCTTTCTTCAACGCCGGACCCAATGCCTTCTTCACGAAATCACGCTCCTCATCCCAATACATCAGCATTGAAGCCGAATTGCCCGGATTCAGCGGCTCGTTTTGAGGCGTAACACTATAGATCGGTATTCCGGCTTGTTCAAACGCCTGAATCCATTTCACAAAATAAGTCGCATAGTCCTGATAATGGGCAGGATTCAGATGCCCTCCCGTCCATGCATTGTGCGGACGCCTGCTTTTAAGGTCTTCAACTTTCATCCATCTGGGAGCAGTCCAAGGCGTAGCCATTATCTTAAGCGCCGGATTGACAGCAAGAATTTCCTTCAAGGCAGGTATCACATACTTCGTTTCTTCGACAGTCAAGGCAAAATGCTCAATGCCCATCGTGTCGCAACACGTATAGTCGCTCAACGAGAAATCGGAACAGCCGATGGAAACACGGACATACCCGAACCCGTATTTATCGGGAGAGAATGTTTCATTCAAGAACTGCCTGCGCCGTTCGGAAGGCATCAAAGAAAGATTATACGCTGTCGAACCTGTAACGGCGGCTCCAAACCCATCGATATGCTGAAATCGCCGGCTGGGGTCTATCCGTATTGAAATAGCATCAGGAAGCTCCTCTCCTCCAAAACGAATGCTGTCTGGCGTCAGATCATACATACGAGTGACATCGGTAAGGAGCAAGCTTACGCCTGCTCCCTCACTTCCGCCGATACAGCTATTCATCCCCATCATACAGCCCAAGACATACATCCAATGTTTGATAAAGGCTTTCATAGGCTACATTTATTGAGGGTTTTGTACGATAGCAAACTCTTCACCTTTCGATCCGGTCGCCTCGATTTCCGATTGAGGTATCTGGATATACTTCTTGTTTTCATTCCAGTCCGGACGTTCTGGAATGGCGGTTCCTCCCCATACCATATTGGCTTTATCCTGAAGTATAACGCCTCCGCCAGCTTTCAGTACAGTCGGCGCCTTTCCCGTACGCACCAGATCAAAATAACGTTTTCCTTCACCAACGAACTCCAAACGGCGTTCTTCTATCAAGTTATCCAAAGATACCGTACGATGAGAAACCTGGGCGCGGCTACGGACTTCATCATAATAGGCCTGCGCCGAAGTCATATCGCCTGTAGCCAATGCAAGCTCGGCTGCGTTCAGCAAAGTTTCCGCATAACGGTAGAGATGCAAGTTGTAGTCCCAGTTCAGGTCAGCATCGCCCAAAGCACCTTCGTTTCCACCCGGACGCGGAAGATACTTGCGCAAGAAATAGCCTGTATTCTGATAACGCCCTCCGTAGCTTACAGTATACCCTTCGGCAGCCTTAGCCTTGATATACTTATCCATGTTCAAAATGCCCAGATCGCGGCGAGTATCGCTTTCCTCGTATGTATCATATACTTCCTTAGACACGACACAGAAGCCCCATCCGCTTGAAAACTCGGGAGAAGGTTCATTGCTGGAGAAACCGTCCACACCAATCATCACCGGCAATACAGTTCCGCCCGGTTTGTTTGCACTCCCCCACGTACGCTCTCCGCCGGCCGCAATGTAGTTTACATCAAGAATGATTTCATCGTTCCATTCGTTCGTTACGTCCCATAACTCCTCTGCCGGAATCAGGCGATATTCGCCCGAGCTGATAATGTCCTTCATATAGCCCAACGCCTTTGCATAACGGCTTTCATCGGACTGATACATAACGTAATCGGTGTAAATCATGGCAGCAGCAGCCTGCGTCATGCGCCCCTTCCATTCGGCTGGCTGATCCATTGGCAGCACCTTACTGTCCAACACCTCTTCCAGGTCGGATACCACCGCATCATAAACTTCATTTGCCTTATACTGGCGGGCCAGGTAAGGTGCAGTCAGGTTTTGTTCATAATAAGGAATGTTGCCCCACGTTTTCCACAACACCAAATAATACCATGCACGCAAGACACGTCCTTCTGCGACAAACACATTGCGCTGGTCTTCTGTGATCTGCGTAGAATTACTGGCATTATCTATCAGACGAATGGAGCGATTGATGCCCGAATAGCTTGTCGTCCAGGCTCCTCCAATCGTCATCGTCGCATCCGAACGGTATTGCGAGATGAGGTGTATCTCCGCCTGGTCAGAAGTAGAAGAACCTCCTACATAGATATCGTCGCCCATGCAGTCCCATACCAGATTCAACGGTGCCCATCCGGCAAAATAATCGTACCAATGCATCGGGTCGTATGCAGCCACTGCCGATTCCAATATCTGGCTATAAGTCTTGTAATACTCATCGATAGAGATAGAACTTGCCGGTTCCTCCGTCAAGAAATCCTCACCGCAAGAGGTCAAGCCGAACAAGAAAGAAGCTGCGACCAAACCGTATAATTTTATATTTTTCATCTTTACCTTGAATTTAAGCATTTAGAAATTAAGATTCAATCCCACCGTAAAGGTACGTGCCTGCGGATAATAGCCACGGTCGATACCATTCGATTTGTCATTATTCAGTTCCGGATCAAAACCCTTGTAGCCGGTCAAGGTCAACAGGTTCTCAGCCGCAACATAGAAGCGAAGCCTTTCTACAAAGAATTTGTGGGTCAGGCTCTTCGGCAATGTATAACCAATCTGGATATTCTTGATGCGTGCAAAAGCACCGTTCTTGATATACAGATCGGAAAAGTTACCCCAGTTCTTATTGGCATCATCGCCGTTCCAGCAGAAGCGCGGCATCGTATTCGACGTGCCTTCACCGTGCCAGCGATCCATAAATTCGGCAGGCAGGTTCACCCATTGGCAGTCCAAACGGCGGGTGACATCAGCTATCTGGTTACCCCACTGGCCGGATACCAGCATGCTGAAATCAATATTCTTGTAAGCAAAGTTGAAGTTGAGGCCGAAAGTCCAGTCAGGAGTTCCCTTACCGATATTCGTTTTGTCTTTATCATCAATCGAACCATTTCCATCCAAATCGACGAAACGCACATCTCCCGGTACGGCATTAGGCTGAATCAGCTTGCCGTCTTTTGTATAAACATCGATTTCCGCTTGATTCTGGAAGATACCGTCAGTTTTGTACCCCCAGAAGAAAGGATAAGGCTGCCCGTTCTCGGCACGCGAAATGTTGCCAATCTGATGAACATTGTCCATGGTTTCATATCCGTCGGCATTACCCAAGTCTATCAATTCATTCTTCAGATAGCTCAAGTTGGCTTGTACGCTGAAGCTCCAGTCATTCTTCACCAGCTTGTATCCCAACTCAAATTCCACACCTTCGTTCTTCATCGAACCAACGTTACCCCAAGGTTTCGATTCACCCAGATAAGACGGGATAGCCATTTCCTTCAGCATGCCGTTAGTCTTTTTATAAAAATAGTCTACGGTAAAAGTCAACGCGTTATTGAAGAATCCAAAATCCAGACCAACATCATATTGCTCCGACTCTTCCCATTTCAAGTCAGCATTAGGCGTACCGCTTGGTTTCGAACCCAATACCAGTGACTGTCCTTTTCCATAGCCTCCGAATACATAATTATTATTCAAAGCCACATTAGCCGTATAACGGAAATTACCGATATTCTCATTACCGTTCTTACCCCAAGACAGACGAAACTTTGTACTTGTCCACCACTCCGGACGCTTCTGCAACCAAGGTTCGTTTGTAATATTCCAACCTACAGATACCGAGGGAAAGGTAGCCCATTTGTTGTTAGGGCCAAAACGCGAAGACCCATCCCTGCGCACCGTAAACTGAAACATATAACGCTCTGCAAAGTTATAGCTCAAACGTCCGAAATACGATGCCAGCGAGTTCGGATCGCCTGCTCCGCCATAAACTGTTTCTTTACCGTCGGAAGCCAGTCCGGTAGTAAAATCAATGTTCGCCTTGTCTTCCAGATAAGCCAGCAAGTCGTATGCCGTGCCGCCCAACTGACGGCTGGTATACCGTTGTGCCGATTGTCCCAACACAACAGAGAAAGAGTGTTGCCCAAAGGTCTTGTCGTAAGTCAAAACGTTTTCAATCTGCCACGTATATCCCCGATTCATCTGGGATGATACGTTCGACTGGTTGTTTTTGGCGTTACGGTTCAGGTAATAAGGGATTGAATAACTGTCGTTTCCCCAGAAAGCCAGGTCAGACCCCCATGAGAATTTATATTTCAAATTATCCCAGATGCCCAGTTCTGCAGTCAGATTGGCTATAACCTTATCCGAATTGTTTTTCTGCACAGGCAACGAAAGACGTGCCAGCGGGTTTGCCAATTCATTGAAGTCCGGACTTGGCAGGTTCAGCAGCTTGCCGCTTACCTTATCTCGGATAAACTCCCCATTTTCATCCGGATTGTAATTGCTTCCGGCAATGGCTCTCAGCTCATCCTCACTATCAGCATAAACGTCCATCGTAGGATCCATAAACAAGGCATCTGCCAAAGCCGACCCTGTCAAGTTTCCGGCATTGATGCCACGGCTATTGATACGCGAATAGCTCAAGTTTACACCTACTGTCAGGCTTCTCAACCAATTACGTGTCTTCGACTCGTCGAACACTTTGTATTGGGTATTGCTCCGGAACGAAAGACGCTCGTAGTTAGAGTGGTCGTAGTTGCCTCCCACAATGCCTTTCTGGTTATAATATCCGGCAGAGAAATAATAATTGATTTTCTCTGAAGCGCCGCTGATGCTTAACTGATGATTCTGCACCGGAGCACCGTCATTAAACAAAGCATCCTGCCAGTTTGTGCCTACACCCAACGAAGAGGGATCGGAGAACTTCGGCTCGCTTCCATTATAAACAGCCGCCTCGTTCATCAATGTGGCATATTGCGTAGCGTTCAGCATCTCGCGCTGCTTCCACGGACTTTGCCAACCGAAAGAAAAATCATAGTTCACCTTTACCTTTCCTAGAGCGCCTTTCTTGGTGGTCACCAGCACAACGCCGTTGGCAGCACGCGCACCGTACACGGCAGCCGAGGCGGCATCTTTCAACACTTCTATAGAAGCGATATCTGCCGGATTGATATTGTCGATTCCACCTCCTATAGGCATTCCGTCAACAATATAAAGCGGGTCAGAGTTGTTAATAGTTCCTGTACCGCGCACCCTCACCACCGAACTTGAACCAGGCTGCCCGTTTTGGGTAGTAACCTGTACGCCGGCAGCCAACCCCTTCAACGCATTATCCACACGCGTTGGGGCAGTCTGTGCCAGTTCGTTTTCTCCGACTTTGGCGATTGAAGCCGTAACAACGCTTTTTTTCTGTACGCCGTAACCTATCACGACCACTTCGTCCAACGTCTTGCTGTCTTCCTTCAATATAATATTCATCTGAGGAGAAGCTTTTACACTTTGAGTGACATATCCGATAAAGGAAATGTCAACAACAGAACCTTCCGGCACCTTGGGGATTGTAAAATTTCCGTCAAAATCCGTAATGACACCGTTAGACGTACCTTTCACAACTACACTGGCACCGATAATCGGTTCACCGGAAACATCTTTCACGATTCCTTTCACTGTCAGTTGCTGGGCGAATGCCCCGAGTGAAAAGAAGAACATCAAGCACCCGATTAACAGAAGTGCCCGATTCCTTTTAGAATCCTTTTTCATAAACTATAAATTATCATTAAAATTAAGGTTTTGTGTCTTTCGACTTTTGTATTGCAAATGTATAAAACAGATAAAAGCCCACGACAGGCAAGTAAAAAGAAGAAGTAAACGGAAGAAAAGACAAACTAACTGACAATCAGTAAACAACAAAACTTTTCACCAGTAAAAAGTAAACATTAAGGCACCGACAAGGAACATTTTCAAAGGAAAAAAATTGCTAAAATACGGACATTTCCATCACCTTGACCAGCCTGCAACGCACCCTCTGCCGCTCAACAGAAAACGGTGCGCCTGCACATGTTGCCTGCTAAAACCAACAACACATGCAGACGCACCGCCATATACGTCCATACACATTCTGATATGACCCTAGAACCTGTCGCGCATCAGCCAACGAAGAGCGTTATAAAACAAATAGTTCTGCGTAGCATCGGTAAAGATGCGCCCTCCATGTCCCATGTTCAGGTAAATCATATTATAGTCGGTATTGGTCCAGACCACAGGAAAGTCGCCCTCCGTCACCGTGTCCTTGAACCCGATCGGATAATTGTCGGGCGACAAGGAAACCAACACCTTGACATTTTTACGTTCGCGCGGACTGGGCTTCCACTGATACCATTCGTTCATAGGCGAAATAAACGAAGCGGGCATAGCCTTGGCAACAGGATGGGACGCATCATTTATCACCAGCTTTGCCGGCTGGGGCGGCCAATTGTTTCTGCTGAATACGGCTCCGCCCAAGAAATCAACAAACCATTGCCAATCAGTATGGCCATCGTTGTAAGCGGCAGCATGGAATCCCATCCAGCTACCGCCCTGTTCCATATACTTCCTGAACGCTTCCCGCTGTTCCGGAGTACGTCCGGGATTGTCATTCAGCGAAACGACCAAATGATATGAACGCAGCTTCTCATCGTTGAAGTCTGCCAGATTGCTGGTTGTATCCACCGCCAGCCCATCCCCTATCGTCATCTCCTGAAAGAAGCGGATGCCGTCATAAGCAAACTCGCGGTGTGCCTCTTCTACCTCCTTATTATAGTGAACCAATACCCTGAAACGGGGAAACCAGTTTGCCGGACCTGCCGCCCAAAGGATAGCATTGCCAAGCATTGCAGTAAAATCGCTGTTTTCCAGCAACTCTTTATGATGCCCCATCAGAAAATACACGTTGCGTGCCTTCACTTTAGGATTTGTCCACACGACAGGATGGTCACCCATTCGCACATCTGAAGCCGGCACATAACTGCTCTCGTCAACGTGCGCCAATACCTGCACGTTTGGCCGGGGACTCTTGTCGAAAGTGTACCATTCATCATGCGTCACCACGAAAGAGCCAGACACGCCTTTCATCACCGGATGTTCGGGACGCTCTACCATCACTTTGCCCGATGCGGTAGAAGCGATGTAATTGCGGAACCGGATGCCGCCCATATAGTCAGAAAACCAATGCCACATCGGGAAACCGTCAAAATCACCCAACAAGGCAGCATGGTGAAAACCGACCCAGCCGACTGTCCCGTCGAATATCGCCTGCTCGAAAGCCGCTTTCGCCTTGTCTGTCCAGTTGTAAGGCGGATAATCCAACTGGACAAAGACCTTGTATTGTGCCAGAAATTCCCGGTCAATCAGTTCGGTATTGTGCACTTCCGTCACGGCAAATCCGTGAACCCGGGCGAATCCATCCAGCCATTTCAGCGCCGCATCTGTAAATTCCCCATGCTGCCCTCCACGCTCGGTCAATACCAACACTTTACAGTTCTCCGGAGTCCCGGCATGAAGCGTACACATCAGAAGCGACCAGACCACACACGCCAAAATACCATAAAATCTTTTCATACGTAAAATATATTCTGTTGATGTCTGAAACGCTGTCCCGCTCAGTTATCCTTCAAGGCATCCTGACGCGCCAACGCTTCCAAATAATAATAGTCAGCATACGACAAAGGCACATCAATTTCACTGCCCGCCGGAAAATGTCCGGTGGAATGCAGCAGCAAGAAACCATATACCGTGCCGGGAGCCGCCTGATAATGCCGGTTAAGACTATCTACGATTCTGTCGGCCATCTCCCTATAATGCACTCCCTTCCCGGAATCCATATATGTAGAAAGCTCATACAGTCCTGATGCCACTACAGCTGCTGCCGAAGCATCACGAGGCACACTGTCCACCGGTACCGCCGTATGCAGTTTCGCCACCTCGGGAGCTTTCATATCCCAGTAAGGCACCAGATCCTCGGGCATATTGGGCAGATTCAGGAAAAAATCGGCTATATGTTCCGCCTGACTCAAATAAGCAGGATTCTTCGTAAACCGGTAGCACATCGTATAGCCGTAAAGTCCCCAGGCCTGCCCCCTGCTCCAAAATGAATCATCGGCATAACCTTGCGCCGTACACCGCATGCGCACATCTCCTGTTTCCGGATCATAGTCTACCACATGAAACGAAGAATAGTCAGGCCGAAAATGATTCTTCATGGTCGTATTGGCATGACTGACAGCTATCCGCCAGTAGATGGAATCGCCGGTAAGCTGAGTGGCACGGAAAAGCATCTCCAGATTCATCATGTTGTCGATAATGACCGGAAACTTCCACACCTTCGGATTGTGGTCCCACGAACGAATACATCCAACCTTGCTGTTGTAACGGCCGATCAACGTGCGCGCACTTTGCAAAACGACATCTAAATACGAGCGTTCTCCTGTTTCGGCGTATGCCTTGCCGAAGCTGTTGCAGATGATAAAGCCCAGATCATGCGTACCTTTGTGCCATTTGGCTTCCTCGATGGGCCAGGTAAAACTGACGGCCTGCCTGCGCCAATAAGGATTGTTCGTATAGGCATACATCTGCCACAGGCTGCCGGGAAAGAACCCCGAACACCAGTCGTTGGGATGAACCAAAGCCAACGAACCGTCTTTATTGACGCTCCGAGGGCTGACACGCCTGCGGGCTGCATTCTTCTCCTCTTTTTTCGCCTTGTCTGTACATCGCATGGCATACTTCATCTGCCCGGCAGCAAAAGCATACGCATGGTCTACATCCGTAGCACGCACATAAAGCAGATTGAAACGGTCGGCAAAGTCAAGGATCCGGTATTCCTTATACAGCCGGAGATAATCCTTCCGCTCCGGATTCAGCAAATAGGTGCGGTACAGGTCTTTGCAAAGTTCCTGCTGTTTTTCCTCCCAGCCACTGATCTGCTGATAAGGCCATGTCTGGACATCCTTGCCTACATATCCGGCCAGAAAATCCATTGCCTTATAGAAGCTGCGTCCGTCTGCAGAGGCGGCGTCGTCCACCTTGACGCCTGCCTTCTGCGCCATCTGAAAGATATCAATCAGATGCGTCAAGTTGTATTGCGAGTAGCCGAAAGCCAGCGTACGGCGCAATTCATGCGTCTGCCTGCCGTCGGGCTCTATTTGAGCAAAAATCCGTTTTTCCGGCAATGCGGAAATCACTTCTTCCGCCACCTGAATATTGCCCGTATAAAGGGCAAAAGCGATAACCTGCGCATCATACGCCGTGCTATGATTGTTTGCCTGACGGGCCTCCTCCTGTCCCTGCGGACTAGTCAATATCCAGTCCAACAGCTGCCTGAACCAATTCTTCAACCGCTTAGAATCTTTTGCCGTAAAAGCTTCCGACTGCTCCAGCAAAGCTACCGCATCCAGCATTTCCACAAACGAATAACTGTCCAGCACACCGTAACAGCGTCCTTTCCCGCCGTTTATCCCAGGAATCATCTGGGCATATTCCAGATTTGGGTTCATGCGGGTGTCTTTATCGAAAAACCACACGCGAATCAGTTCTGTGGCTTTCTGTGCATACTTCTCATCCCCAGAGAAATACCATGCCAACGAAAGGGTCGTCACCCGGTCAGCCGTTTCTCCCAACCGGTTACGGTCCAGTCTTTCCAGTTCCGGATTCGACACTCCGTCACGGTTAATGTAAGGCAAGCCGCCGGGTTTGGTCGGGTCAGGCCAGAAGTAACGCGCCTGGCTCATGTAATCGTGTTTATCTCCACTGGCCGGCAATTTGTCCTTCATCATTACCGAAAGAGGTTCCACCGGCAACAATCTGTCTGCTTCCGCCTTCAATTGCTGATAAGCAACAGTATAATAAGGACGGTCCAACGATTGTTTCACATCTGCCAAATGATCGGCGTCCCAGATTGATTGTGCATGCACATTGCCCGGCAGACAAAAAAGCAGAGCAAGCAGGGAATAAGTCAGTTTTTTCATCATACTTGAATATTTACATGTTTCTAATTACAGTTTGCGCAATTTGACGCCAGAAAGAAAAGGCTTCCCCTGACGTGGAACGAATGTTATCCGCAACGCATCTTCTTCGTTTCGTACGACATAACGTTTTTTCACCGCCTGGAAATATCCGTTTTCACGGGAGGGAGCGAAAGCGGTTTCTACTTCCGCACCGTTGATGAGGATGTCAAAACAATTTTCTCCCCCTCCGGTCGCCTCCTCCTCTTTGCCCAACAAATAGGCAGCCTGCTCGGCAGTGCGATAAATGTCGGCAAACAACAGCTCCACTTCGTACACCCCCTGCGGCACGTCGAAACGATACGCCTGCAAATCTTCCCGCAGAGTCTGGTAAAGCGGACCGTCGGCTGTCAGTGCGATTTCCGTCTGCGTACTTTGTTCCTTTCCGCCTATATAGCCCCAGCTTCCGGCTTCATAAGCCCGGTCAGGCACCCACGTCAGCCGGCTTTCATCAGAAGTGAAGAAACAGTTGCTTCCAACATTTACGGCAAGTTCCAATTGCGTCAGATTCTTCCGGTTCAGGCATTCAGGTACCGGACGGAATGATACACGCACCCCGTCTTGCACCATCTTTCCCTGATACATGCCTTGCGCAAGCAAAAAAGGAGATGCCTTGCAGAACGGTACATCAAAGGTAACACAATGATTGCCTGCCGTTTTCTTCCCCAGCGATTTTCCATCAATAAAAAGTTCCACTTCAGGCAGATTCGTATAAACCTTAACCGGGAGGTATACCGGCAAGCCCTCTTCCTGCTGCACGCCACTTCGGCAATTCCAGTCACGGCTGGCTATGTGAAGCACCGGAATATCACTTCGCCATGCCGCCTGATAATAGTAATACACGTCTTTTGGCGTGCGGTCGGCATACAGCAAACCTTTGTTATTGATGCGAGGCATCGACTCATCGCGCAACGCCGATGAAAAGTCAATGAGATTCCAATACGTACCTCCGCACACATAAGGAGTATGCTCCAGAACAGGCAAGTAATGTTCTACATACAACTGCTGATATTCGCTGCTGAAATCAAATGGGCGCGGACACAGCGAGTGCAAACGCCTGTCCGCACCAGCTCCATATTCGCTGACGATCAACGGATGACTTGGATAATCGCGCTGCTGTCCTGCCAGAAAGCGGTCGAATCCTTTCAGATCTCCGCCATACCAGCCCGCATACAGGTTCCAGCCCACCACATCCGTGATTTTACTGAGTCCGGTTTCGTTATATACATTGCTGCCGTGAAACGCCATTACGCTGGGACGGGAAGCATCTTCTTCTTTCAGCGCCTTTTCGAGTCTTTCTGCCAAGGCGCGTGTACGTTCCAACACCGGGCGAAGTTCAGCCTCCGTCCTGTAACGGCGTTGGGCAACCAGCAGGATTTCATTCATATACCCCCACAGAATAATCGAAGGGTGATTGCGGTGCTGCCGTATCATCTCACGCAGGTTCCGTTCACAGCAATCTCCATATCCCGGTGTGTCGGGCACAATGTCAATGACCGGAATTTCCTCCCATACCAGCATACCCTGTTTGTCACACTGCTCCAGCAGGGCGTCGTCTTGCGGATAATGGGCGATACGGATAAAGTTCGCCCCCATTTCCTTCATCAGGCGAAAGTCACGTCTGTGCATTTCGTCGCTCAAAGCCACACCTATCGGCTTTTGGTCCTGATGCCGGCAAACGCCCCGCAACTTATAAGGTTTGCCGTTCAAGAAAAATCCTTGCTTCCCATCAAAATGATACCAGCGAAAGCCGGCATGATGTTCGCTATAGTCCAGCATCTTGCCGGTGCGCGAATCTTTCAGCATCGTTTCCACCTTGTATAAACAAGGAGTTTCCGGCGTCCACAAACGCGGACGGCGGATCAGATTACTTTCCTGGGCGAATGAAAGGATTTCTCCGGCATCCAAATGCAACCGCTCTTCCCGGCGCTGCACCAATGCACCGTCAGGATCATAAATGGACGTAAGCAGCTCTACCGTCGCTCTCTTCGGAGCATCGTTTTTTATCTTGCCCCGCACGGCAATGCGTCCGGTTTCTTCGGATACTTCGGGAGTCGTGATAAAGACACTCTCCCCATCCGAGAGATGAAAGTGCTGGGGCGCGGCAGCTATCAGCCATACATCACGATAAATGCCACCGAAAAATGTAAAGTCACCCGATATGGGCGGTATGTCCTGGCGGGCATTGTCCACCCGAACCGCGATTGAATTATCTTTGCCGACCGATAGAAAAGATGTGATATTGAACGTGCTTGCCGTATAGCCTCCGGCATGTCCGCCCACCTTCCTGCCGTTCACATACAAGACAGAAGCCTTGCTGGCAGCATCTATTTTCAGAAAGACCTGTTTCCCTGCCCATACCTGGGGAATGACCACAGACTTTCTGTACCAGCCGGGACCACGGTAATAATTTTTTGCAGCATAAGCATCCGCATTCCACGTATGGGGCAGATTTACGCTTTCCCATCCGCTGTCATTGAAAGCACTGTCAGATGCCTCGATGCATTCACCTTTCAGAAACTTCCATCCGTCATTCAAGGTCTTATACTCCCGCTGGGCACAAAGCGGGAACTGCATGCTACCCAGCAAAGCCGCCAGCCATAGACGCTTCAAGGCGTCGCATAATAAATATCTCCGTTTTTTCATGTTTCCGTATATCTAAGATACTGTTTTGAATTTCTCCTGAAAATTTTTCTTGGCTTGATGCATTCGTTTCCGTGTGCGCTTTGGACGAACATTTGGTCCTTTCCGTTTCTGTTCTTCGTCAGACAGCCCGCTGTCTTCCCCATCACACAAGCGGAAATGCCTCAAAAACTCATCCCATATCAGCACACGATAAATCCAAAACAGTTTCCAAAAAACGCAGGGACACGAAAACACAACTGTTTTACGGATATACGTCCCCAACCCTGGTGTCTTCGGCCCCTGCATCAATCATGTCTGTCTATCAATTCACAACGTTGACGGTAACCCGATAATTTTGCGTGAATACACGAACCTCATAATCAGCAGTCGCATGGTTGACCGTAGTTGACACATCCTGATTAGTCAGTTCGACGTCCGAATCCGGATCAAACGTTTGCACGTAAAACGAACCTGTATTCCCGTTCAATGCCTTGATATACACATTCTGCACTCCCTTCTTTGCCTGTTCCCAAGTCAACGAGAAAGCGCCGCCGGCATCAGGTGACAGCACATTTCCTTCTGCATCGACCACCTCATAATCGGTACCACGCACCAAGTTGCCCGACACATAATAATAGGTAACCACATCATACGGACGGATGAACTCGCACCAGAACTGCACGGGAATGCCTACCGTTTCACCTTGTTTCACTTCGAAGGTGACATCATTCTTGAATTGTCCCCAGTCCTCAAAACCCACGTAATAGATGTTCTCCATCGCGGGATCACCATTTCCCCACGCGTCGTCCTTGCAAGAAACAAAGAGCGTGCAGCAAATTGCCAGTAACAGATAATATAGCTTTTTCATGATACATTCAGTTTTTTATTTGTGATTATTCCCAGCCCGGATTCTGGGTTACATTATTTCCGGATAGTGTGATCTCTTGCAAAGGTACCGGATACAGATAGTCTTTGTCCGGATCGAAACGACGGTCTTCCGCCAGCTCCAATACGTAGATACTGTCTTCATCACACACCTTCTTCCCGTTATACATGCCGCCGTTCAGGGTGATGCGGTTCTTCAGTTCATCTACCTTGCCGCTTTCCACCTCTTTTGCCGACAGACGGGCTCCCAACAGATACGCAGGCAGCACTTTCTCGGCTATCTTCCAACGGATGATATCGTCATAACGTTTGTTCTCGTCGATAAACTCTACTGTCCGCTCGCGACGTATCTCCTCCAACATGTCCAAACCGTTTGCTGCAACAAAGGCGTTGGTCAGCATGGCAGGCATACCAGCTCGCCGGCGCAAGGCATTGACCGTTTCGTCAAGCTGGCCATCGGTAATGTTTCCATTGTATTCATACAAGGCTTCGGCATACGAAATGAGCACCTCAGCATAACGGATAACCATCTTGTCGACAGCCTCAGCGTTCAGATTCGACCAGTCTTTCATTATGAAGCCTTTCTTCAGGTTATAACCGTTGCGGAAACTGAACGGGATATACGCCCCTTTATATCCCTCTTCACCTGTCCGATAGACCGTCATGCCCAAACGCGGGTCACGGTTTTCAAACACATCGTCGAATCCCTGTTCGGGAGAGATGCGCAAAGGCGACTTTTCGCGGGGAAGGCCGTCGGTATATAGAAAATAATCCACCATGTTGCGTGTCACCGTCACCGTATTTTCCATCTGTCGGCTGTTGCTATGCGTCTGGTTATTGGTATTCACAGGCGCCTCATTCGGTCCATATATCCGCACAAAGACGTTCTCCCGATTCTGCCGTCCTTCGCCGTCATAAGTGAACAACGCCTCGAAATCGGGATAAAGGTCGTGCTTCTTGTCCACATGCATCATAATGTCGGCAGCATCGATAGCCTTCTTCAGATGCGCACGGTAATCACCTTCCTCCAAGCTGTGGTATTTGATATAAGTACCCTCATACAGTCCGATACGTACAAGCAGGGCAAGGGCAGCCGAACGGGAAACATGCCCCCATGTATCCACATGATCGATGTCGGGCAACCATTCCACGGCAAAGTCCAGATCGGAATAGCATTGTTGGATCACTTCTTCACGCGATGTGCGCGGCATTTCCAGTATGGGGTCTTGCGTATCATTCACTGCCTTCATGATCATCGGCACATCGCCATACTTCTTCACCAGTTCAAAATAATGAAAGGCACGGAAAAAACGGGCCTCAGCCAGATACTTGTTACGCACCTCCTCGGTCACATTTGCCCGTTGCGCCTTTTCCAGGATATTGTTGGATATAAAGATGCGCCAGTAAGGGTCGGTCCAGCTTCCTGACGTGGAAGGAACCGTCCAGCTTCCGTCAGAAGTGGAATTGGCAGAATTTCCTCTCAGTTCATCCGAGCGGTAATCATGAGAGAAACCTCCCAGTTCTCCGGTCATCTGCTGATAAAAACGGTTGCATGCGCCCCGCAGGTCGGTTTCTGTATTCCAAAAAGCGGCATCAGTCATGGTCGTTTCCGGCATCATGTCAAGATTGCAGCTTGCCACGCCCAGCATAAGGGTGCTGGCAGCGATATATGTATAGAGCTTTTTCATAAGTGCATTGGTTTAAAGTGTGATATTCAGTCCGATGGCCCATGTCCTGAAGAACGGGTAAGTGTTGTTCGAGTTCGGTTTGTTTCCAACCTCGGGGTCGAACACTTCCAGCATGTTGGAATGTTCCCAGAGGTCTTCTCCCGAAACATACAGGCGGAGTTTCTCGATATGGAACTTCTTCAATTGGAAGTTGTATCCCAACTGGAAATTCTTCAACCGGATGTAGGAAGCATCCTGTATCCAGCGGTCGGAAGGGCGGAAGTTGAAGTCATTTCCGCTATACAGGCGAGGCCAGTAGGCATCCTGGTTTTCCGGTGTCCAGTAGTCGCGATGAATGGTCCACGGCATATCCGATGTAGCCGCAAACGGAGCCATCGTGCCCCCTTCAATCAGTACCGAACGTTTGCCCACACCCTGGAACATGACAGACAGGTCAAAGTTGCGCCATTGCAGGTTTACATTGAATCCATAACAATAGCGGGCGTTGGAGTTGCCCAGACATACCAAATCGCCCGGATCTTCCGGCGTACCCCCGCCGGCACCGATGGTATGGTCAGCCTTGCCTTGCGCCACGTATTTCACATCGCCGCCCGAAACGTTGGCATCGTTGAACGACTGATAGCCGGGATTGGCTTCCTTATAAGCCAGGTATTCTTCGCGGCTGCTCCAGAAGCCATCGGTCTTATAGCCCCAGATGGTGTTCAACGGATAACCTTCCAATATGCCTACAGCACCGGCCCAAATACTGTTCTTGCCATCGTAGCGCACCACTTTGTTATCGCTGTCGCTCAAATTGAAGCTCACCTGATAAAACAAGTCCTTGAAACGGTTGCGGTAAGAAACTTCAAATTCCCATCCCCATGTCTTCAATGTTCCTATATTAGTAGGCGGCACCGTAATGCCCGCAATGTGAGGCAATTCCAGGTTGGCAAGCATGTTGTCGTTCTTCTTCCAGTAATAGTCGGCAGTCAGGTTCAGCCTGTTGTCGAACAGCCCTAAATCCAGACCGATGTTGGTAGTTGAGATGATTTCCCACGTTTTGTTGACGCTTGCCATCTGTCCTTGGTAGAAATTGTTCTCGCCTTGGTTCTTGTTAGAAGATATTTGCGCCAGATAATCATACAAGCCCAATACGGCGCCGTTGCCCAGCTGCCCCCATGAAGCACGCACCTTGAGATTGGAGATGACAGGCACGTCAAACCATTTTTCTTCGTTCACACGCCATGCGGCAGAAAAAGAAGGGAAAGCTTTCCAGCGCTTTTCCGGTGCAAGGCGCGAGCTTCCGTCGTAACGGATATTGGCTTCCAGCAGATAGCGTTCGTCGTAGTTGTAATTGATACGTCCGAAATAAGACATCATCGCCCACGTTTCGATATTGTCGCTCACGCCGGTGTTGGTAATGACCGAGTTATCATAATAATTGAACGAGAAGAAATCATTAGAAATCAAGTCTTTCACCGTGCCGCTGAACTCGTCTTTCCGGTAACGCTCGTATGAAGTGCCGGCAAGAACGTTCAACGTATGCTTGTTTACATTCAGGTCGTAAGTCAGCACGGCATCAAACGTATCGTGATAAGCATTGTTCTTCTGCCGGCTCATCTCGTTCGGGTTGTTTGCCTGAAAACGGATGGTGTTGCCCAGACGGTCATACCATTGCAGCGTGCGTCTTTTCACCGTCTGGCTGTAATAATCCGCCTTACGGCTTGCCGTAAGTTTCAGCTGCAGTCCCTTCACGTAATCCTTGATAACCAGTTCTCCCCTGCCTGTAAAGGCTTCATACTGGTTTTCCGTCACGCCTCCGTTCTTCATCAGGTCGATGGCGTTCACCTGCAGGTCACCGTTATAAGGGTTCTCATTGACATCTTCTTCCGGATTGAAGATAGGCTGGCGTCCGCGCACACGGTACAGACGGCCCAAGATATTCTTCACTCCATACGGATTCGTTTCCTTGAACGTTCCTTCATAGCTTGCCAGAACATTCAGGCTGATGTGCTTGTTCAGCTCCGAATTGATTTTCACCCTTATATTGTAGCGGTCGTTTCCGTCGGGCCCATACTTCAGCAAGCCGTTCTTTGTGTAATAGCCTGCCGAAACCAGGTAAGTAAGCTCTTTCTTTCCACCCGTCACCGATACGCTATGGTTCTGTTGCGTAGTGAAGTCCTTGGTCCCTTCCTCCACCCAGTTGGTTGCCTGGAAGAAGTCCCATCTTCCGTTGGTGTTGTTCGGACGGAAATTGAAGTTCGGGTTCCCTACCCATGAAGTCTGTTCCGGACTCCACTCGGGAGTGCCGTTCGCCTGGATGCGCGACTCGTTTATCATCGCCTGCTCCTCCCAGGCGGGCAAACGTTCGGGCATATTGCCCGGCGTATTGAAGCCGAAATAACCGTTATAAGATACACGAGGCTTGCCTTCGGTACCGTTTTTGGTTGTAATCAACACTACACCCGCCGCAGCACGCGCTCCGTAAATGGCACAGGCAGACGCATCCTTCAGCACCGAAATAGACGCAATGTCGTTGGTGTTGAGCAAGGTCATGTCGCCTTCTACACCATCAATCAGCACCAAAGCCGAAGTGGAATTGGCTGACGAGAAGCCACGGATGCGCAAGCCCGACGTTTCCGCCCCCGGTTCGCCTCCGCTACGCAGCACCGTCACTCCCGGCATCTCTCCCTGCAATGCCGAAAGCACGTTCGGAGAGGGCTTAGAACTGATCTCTTCGCCGTCGATAGCCGTCACGGCACCGCTCAGATTCACCTTCTTCTGCGTGCCGTATCCTACCACGACCACTTCGTCCAGCGTTTGCGAATCTTCTTTAAGCTTAACGACAGCAGGCACTTGAGAAGCCTTCATCTCGCAGGGCATATACCCGATATACGAAAAGACCAGCGTAGCTTCGGGATGCGCCTGCAAGATAAAATTACCGTCAAGATCGGTAATATTTCCGTTCGTCGTCCCTTTCTCTAAAACAGAAACTCCGATCAGCGGCTCGTTGGAAGCCGCATCAACTACCTGCCCGCGTACTTCCCTCAGGTTCTGGGCGCAGACACCCACATCGGTTAAAAACAAGATGCAACAGGCGAGAAACCACCGTGCCGCCTTTTGAAACTGTACATTTTTCATAATCGATAAATATTAGTTTAACAAATTAAGAATATGCGCGACAAAAAGTCGGAAGCAAAAGTAAGCCGCCAGAGCAACCATTCGCTCTTTTTCACCCCTACACAACCTTACACCTGATCTTTCCGTACTACATCAGCACTTTCTCAGTAGAACAGCAACCTGCTGAAATAATGCACTTTATCTTTCATAAGAAGAATATGGCAAAAGAATCCTTATTTTATTGCCGGTCCGATTGAATCTGTTTCTCAAGCCGAACGGTTTCTTCCTTCAGCAGGCTTCATTCTACATTCCACGATGTGGAACATGTATTCCACAATGTGGAACGTACATTCCACGATGCTGAACATACATTCCACACCGTGGAATACAAAAGCCGACACACTGAACACAGATCGGAAACGGATGAAAACAGGCATTCAATTACCGGAAAACGCAATCCGCACACATCTGCAGCAAACATCTCAAGGACTCGTCCCAAATCAGCGCACGATAAATTCAAAACAGTTTCTAAAGTTTTTCGAAAAAAATGTTATAACTTTGCATTTATAAAATCTAAAAGCAAACTATGAAGATACATATAGCCATCTTTTTTCTGCTATTCGGGTTTTTCCTGCCTCTGCACGCCGAATGGCAACGGAACATCGCCAACTACTCGCGCCGCACGTATGCTTCGGGCAGCCAGAACTGGAAAATCAGGCAGCATCCCAACGGATGGATGTATTTCGCCAACAACAAGGGGCTGCTGGAATTTGACGGATCTACATGGAACAGCTACTCCATGGACGGCTACAAGACACGCGCCATCTGCATCAGCAACGATACGTGCATCTACATCGGAGGCATGAGCCAGTTCGGATATTTCACCCCCAACCGTCTGGGAGGGCTGGACTATCACTGCCTTTCGGACCGGCTTCCCCGCAACACTTCCATCAATGTGATATGGGACATCCATTCGGCAGAAAACCGCACATACTTCTTCTCGAACGGGGCAATCTATTGTGCGGAAGGAAACGCAATACATACGATCCACGCTCCGAATGCCATCCAACAGTCTGCACTGATAAACGGCAAGCTGTATGTAGCCGATGAGAAAGAGCTGTATGTCATCAACGGAAACAGAATCCGGACGCTTCCACAAACACAAGGCATCGCCGCATTCAAGGTGGTAGCCCTGCTCCCATTCAAAGACCAAGTGATGATAGTGACCCGCGACAAAGGATTATATGTATACGACGGACACACGCTGGCACCTTACAAGACCGCCGCCGACCGTTTCATAGCCAACAACCATTTGTTTTGCGCCGCCATCAAAGGAGATACGCTGGCATTAGGCTCCATACAGGAAGGGGTGCTGCTGGTCTACCTTTCGCAAAACCGGACGGAACACCTGTCCACCGGCAACGGCCTGCAGAACAATACGGTACTGTCGATGGCCTTTGATGACAATTCCAACCTATGGCTGGGGCTGGACAACGGCATAGACTGCATACGGCTCAACTCGCCGGTCTTCTCCTTGTATGGAAACAAACCGGTGCTGGGTTCAGGCTATGCTTCGTGCGTGTACCAAGGCAAACTGTATCTGGGAACAAACCAAGGACTGTATGCCGCCGACCTGAACACCAGTCCCAATGCCAATCTCCACATCCGGCGCATCGAGCAAGTAGGCGGACAAGTATGGAACCTTTCCATACACGGCGGGCAAATGTTCTGCTGTGCAGACGTAGGCATCTTCGTCTTTTCGCCCGAAGGCATACACCGCATTAAAGGCATACGGGGAGTGTGGTCAGTGGCCGGCCTTTCCCGTCCCGACCGGCTGCTTGCCGGAACTTACAGCGGATTGTATCTGCTGAAAAAAGAAAAAGGCAAGTGGGAAACGGACTGCCAGATAGAAGGGTATTCTTATTCGTGCAAGAACATCGATGTAGAAAACGACCATACCGTATGGGCAGCCAACAAAGGGGACGGCCTGTACCGCCTGACGTTGTCGGACGACCTGAAACAAGTGATCAAGGCAACCAACTGCAACAGTCCGGACATACCGAAAGACCAGGGGGTGTTCTTCTTGCGCACCGACAACCAACCCGTCATAGGAAACAGCAACGGCCTTTTCAAGTATAACCCCAAAAACGGAAAGCTGGAATCTTTCGAGAAGCTGGAAAAACGGCTGAAAGGGAAAAAGGGATTCCGGCTGGTTTACCAGGCTCCCGACCAATCCCTCTGGTTTGTCCGGGGAAACGACCTGTATCTCGCTTCGGAAGAAGAGAACGGGCTGCTGTTGCGCAATGCCTTGATCGAAGGATTTCCGCATATCAACAAGCTGGACAGCAACCACCTGCTGGCAGGAACGGAAGACGGATTTACACTGCTGCATGTCCCGTATAAAGAAATACCGTCGCGCCCGCTGCACTTGCAGGTGCGGAAAGTGTTCTTTACCGGCATACGCGATTCGCTGGCCTACGGCAGGAGCTTCCGATACGACAAACGCCCGCTGGTCATCCCTTACGGAAACAACTCCATCCGCATCGTGTGCAGCGCCGACAATTATCTCTGCTCCGACCATAACTTCTATTCATACCGCCTGACAGGAAAAGAGGACACTCCCTGGAGCGAATACAGCGAAAACAATATGAAAGAATATACCGACCTGCGCGAAGGCACCTACACCTTTCAGGCACGCCTGCTTGAAAAAGGCACTTCTGAAGAAACCGTCGCTGCCTTCACCTTCACCATCCTCCCCCCGTGGTACCGCTCATGGGCAATGTACGGAGTGTATGCCTTGCTTTCCGCAGGCATACTCTATCTCTCATACAGGTATGCCAGCCGCAAGCAGCAGGCCATCATACAACGCCAGCAATGCGAGCTGGAACGCCAGGAACGAGAGTTTGAGAAGGAAACCCAACTGAAAGACCAGCGCATCGTGTCACTGGAAGAAGAAAATCTGCAAGCTGAACTGAAACACAAGACCGATGAACTGGTGCGAACTACGCTCAACATCGTGCGCAAGAACGAGATTTTGCAGGATATCAAGAAAGAAGCACTGAATATCTCCAAGGCGGTGAAGGAAGAGAACCTGGTGAACATCCGGCGCAGCACTTTGCGGCTGATAGGAAATATCGACACGAACCTGGAACATGACGATGACATACAGACATTTGAAACCGCTTTCGACTCGGTGCATCACGATTTCTTCAAACGGCTGGACCACCGTTATCCCAACCTCAACCAAAAGGAAAAGATGATGTGCGCTTACATCAAGATGAACCTGATGTCGAAAGAAATCGCTCCGCTGCTGAACATTTCGTTACGAGGCGTAGAGATAGCACGCTACCGCCTGCGCAAAAAGCTGGGACTGGAAGAGGGAGAGAACCTTGCCGGTTTCCTGCAAAAGCTGGACGACAATTAAGAAACTGTTTTGAATTGACCGCGTGCTGATTTGGGATGAGCTTTTAAGGCATTTCCGCTCGTGTGATGAGGAAGACAGCGGGCTGTCTGACAAATAAAATCGGGAAAACAGACCGGATACAAACGCAAAAGAACCTGACGGCATATTACTTTATTGGAAAATTCAAACGACAGGCTCTAAGTTTATCCTGCAAACATCCGAAACATTTCGCCGACAATGCCTATCTTTGCGCACATAAACCGATAAACAAAAAAACAACGCATGAAAAACATAGTGTGCCTGCTGATGCTCATATCAGCATTGCCTCTCAAAAGTGCCAAATACAGCCACGAGATCCAAAAGCATCTGGAACGGCTGGACTCGCTGGTCGCCAAAAAAGAATCGCTGGAAAAGCTGAAGAAACTGCAGATAGAAGAGCTGAGGCAAGAACGAAAATTTGTATCTACAGTAAAAGAAGAATATGAACTGAACCGGAAGTTCTATCAGGAATTTTTCACCTACGATGCAGACTCTGCGTTTTTCTATATCAACCGCAATATGCAGATAGCTGAAGAAATGGGCTGGAAAGACCAGGTGGCGGAATGGAAAATAAAGAAATCGCACGTGCTGGCAGCTACCGGACTGCTGAAAGAAGCAGCAGACGCAGTGCAAGGGATATCAGGCTACGGACTTCCGCAGAAACTGCAGGTAGAGTATTACGGACAGATGATGTATCTTTACTCTCACTTCGGGCAATACATTGGAGATGAGGCTTCCAGCCGCCCCGAATACGATATGCTTGAAAAGCGGTATGCCGACTCGGTATATGCCGCAGTAACCCAGACACATCCTGACTATCTGTGGTACAAAGGCGGAAAGCTGAAATACGTAGCGGAAACAGAGGGGATAATAGCCGAACTGAAGCAAGACGTAGACGCCTCGCGTCTGGACAAGAACCGGGATGCAATGAATGCCTATATCCTTGCCCAACTGTATCAGAAGAAAGGTGACAAAGAGAACTACCTGAAATACATCATCCTTTCGGCACAGGCAGACGTGCGCATTTCAAACCGTGACATCGCCTCGCTGGAGGAATTATCGAGAGTCTTGTTTGAATGGGGCGACATCGACCGTTCTTATACGTATGCAAATTATTGTTTCCAGATAGGACAGGCATTCCATAACCGTATCCGCGTGTCGGGTATCCTGAAGGTACTGGATGAAATACACAAAGCCTATCTGAAACGCAACCGCATCCAGCAGGGGCACCTGTCGAAGTCGCTAATCGCCGTAAGCATTCTGTCGCTGGTCCTGCTCATCGCCATCGTATACATATACAGACAAATGAAGCACATCTCCGAGTCAAGGAAAAAACTGGACGAAACCAATCTGCTGCTGAACGAGCATGTGGAACAGCTGTCGGAAGCGCATCTCAAGCTGAAAGAAGCCAACGAAAGCCTCCTGTCGCTTAACGAGGCCTTGCGCGATGCCAACGGACGCCTGCGAGAATCGAATTATATCAAGGAGGAATACATCGGCTACGTATTCTCCATCTGCTCTTCCTATATCAGCAAGCTGGACGACTTCCGCAAAAACGTGAACCGCAAGCTGAGAACCGGACAATTGGAAGAAATAAAACAACTGACAGACCAGCCTGTGGTCAAGAACGAACTGAAAGAATTCTATCACAACTTCGACGCCATTTTCCTGCATGTCTATCCCGACTTTGTGAATGACTTCAACACCTTATTGCGTCCCGAAGAACGCATCGTCATGAAAGAAGGAGAATTGCTCAACACCGATCTGCGCATCTACGCCCTGGTGCGTTTAGGCATCAACGACAGCGTAAAGATAGCCGAGTTTCTGCACTGCTCTCCACAAACCGTATACAACAACCGGCTAAAGATGCGCAACCGTGCCATCATCCCGAAAGAAGAATTTGCCGAACGGGTGAAATCGCTGGGAAAGATGCAGCAATGAAAGCAGGGCACGGCCCTCAACATGCTGCAACACTCTCCCTTTTTCTTTCTCTGACCTTACTTTCATATACTTTCATCTACCTGTAAGAAACAAGAAAACAGACGATTAGAGATTCTATCCGTTTACTTGTTTCATTTACCGCCCTATGGCAGAAAAGGCATTTCAATTTACCTTTGTAGTAGTGTAATTCTATAAAAAACATCCGAAAAATAAAAGAATGCCATGAAACATTGGAAAGCGTTTTCTGCCTGCCTGCTGGCACTGCCTTTTCTCGCCTGCTCTCCGCAGAGGGAGAAAGACAATGTAGAGGCAAAAGTGGAAGCTCTGTTAGAGCAAATGACCTTGCAAGAGAAAATAGGTCAAATGAATCAGATAAGTCCGAGCGGAAACATCGACGAAATAGCCGGACTGGTAAAAGAAGGGAAAGTCGGTTCGTTCCTAAACGTCACCGACCCGGTTATGGTAAACAAAGTGCAAAAGATTGCTGTGGAAGAGTCGCGGCTGGGCATCCCTATCCTGATGTCGCGCGATGTTATTCACGGGTATAAGACCATATTCCCTATTCCGCTGGGACAAGCAGCGACATTCAATCCCCGGCTGGTAGAAGACGGCGCGCATATAGCAGCCGTCGAAGCGTCAAGCGACGGCATCCGCTGGACCTTCGCCCCGATGATAGACGTATCCCGCGATGCACGCTGGGGACGAATGGCAGAAAGTTGCGGAGAAGATCCCTACCTAAACGCTGTGATGGGCGTAGCAATGGTAAAAGGATTCCAAGGCGACTCGCTGAACGCTCCTACTTCGATAGCTGCCTGTGCCAAACACTTCGCAGGCTATGGGGCATCAGAAGCCGGCAAAGACTACAATTCGACGTTTATCCCCGAACGCCAATTGCGGAACGTGTACTTGCCGCCCTTCGAAGCGGCGGCAAAAGCCGGATGTGCCACCTTTATGACTTCTTTCAATGACAACGACGGAATCCCGTCTACCGGCAACAGCTTTATCTTGAAAGACGTATTGCGCAAGGAATGGAAATACGACGGTATGGTAGTGACCGACTGGGGGTCTGCCGCCGAGATGATTCCGCACGGATTCTGCAAAGACCGCAAAGAAGTGGCAGAGAAAGCCGTAAATGCCGGAGTAGATATGGAAATGGTAAGCGGAACTTTTGCAGAACACCTGGAAACGCTGGTGAAAGAAAACAAAGTGCCGGAAACGGCCATTGATGATGCCGTCCGCAACATCCTGCGCCTGAAGTTCCGGCTAGGACTGTTCGACAATCCCTACATCACCACCAGCCAAAAGGTCAAATACGCTCCCGAACACTTGGCAAAGGCTAAAGAAACAGCCGAACAGTCGGCCATCTTGCTGAAAAACGACAGACAGGTATTACCCCTCAGCGAAAAGATACATACCATTGCTGTAGTAGGCCCGATGGCAGATGCTCCCTACGACCAGCTTGGCACGTGGTGCTTCGACGGAGAAAAAGCACACACGCAAACACCTCTGAAAGCCTTGCAACAGATGTATGGCGGCAAAGTGCGCATCCTCTACGAACCGGGAGTGGCCTACAGCCGCGACAAACGTACCACAGGAATAGCACGCGCCGTATCTGCAGCCCGCAAAGCCGATGTCGTACTCGCCTTTGTCGGTGAAGAGGCAATCCTGTCGGGCGAAGCTCATTCCTTGGCAGACATCAGCCTGCGCGGTGCACAGCCCGAGCTTATTTCGGCGTTGGCTGCAACAGGCAAACCGCTGGTCACCATTTTCATCGCAGGACGCCCACTGACCATCGGCAGACAAGTTGAAGAATCAGACGCCGTACTTTACTCATTCCATCCGGGCACAATGGGTGGTCCTGCCATTGCCGACCTCCTCTTCGGAAAGAAAGTTCCTTGCGGAAAGACTCCGGTCACCTTCCCAAAAATGGTAGGCCAGCTGCCGATTTACTATGCGCATAACCACACCGGACGTGCTCCGAGCGGCAATGAAACGCTGATTGACAACATTCCCCTGGAAGCCGGACAGACATCGTTAGGCTGCAGTTCCTTCTACATGGACGCTGGTTTCGGTCCGCTGTTTCCTTTCGGCTACGGACTCTCTTACACCACGTTCGCTTACGACCGGCTGCAACTTTCGGCCCAAAAATTAGACATGAACGGCACGCTAACAGCCAGCGTGAATGTTACCAATACAGGAAAATATGCCGGAGCAGAAGTCGCGCAGCTATACATCCGCGACAAGGTTGGTTCCGTCACCCGTCCGGTCAAAGAACTGAAAGGCTTCGAACGCATCTTCCTCCAGCCGGGCGAAACCAAAACCGTCACCTTCAATTTGCCTGTCAGCGATTTGGCTTTCTGGAACATTGACATGAAGCGTGCAGTAGAACCGGGAGAGTTCACCTTATGGATAGGTACAAACAGTGAAGAAGGCCTGTCTGCGGATTTTGAAGTCATTGGCAAATAAACTCCATTCAATAGGTAAATCATTATATAACAAGAACAAACAATTATGAGAAAAGCTTTTTATTCACTGCTCTTTGCCGGACTGCTGGCCGGTTGCCAGTCCAACTCTTCACAGACAAAAGAAAACGAAACGCCTGCTTCCGAAGATTTTGTCCGCATATCCGGGCAAGACCTTATCCAGCCGGACGGAAGCAAGCTGTTTATCAAGGGCACCAATTTAGGCAACTGGCTGAATCCCGAAGGTTACATGTTCGGATTCAACAAAACCAATTCCGGACGTTTCATCAACGAAATGTTCTGCCAATTAGTCGGTCCCGACTTCACTTCCGATTTCTGGAAAAAGTTCAAAGACAACTACATCACCCGAAAGGACATCGAGTTTATCGCATCTACGGGAGCGAACACTATCCGGCTACCTTTTCATTATAAGATGTTTACCGATGAAGACTATATGGGCTTAACCGCGGCACAGGACGGATTTGCCCGTATAGACAGTGTAGTCAACTGGTGCCGTGACAATCACCTGTACCTGATTCTGGACATGCACGATGCACCGGGAGGACAAACAGGTGACAACATAGATGACAGTTACGGCTATCCATGGCTGTTCGAAAGTGAAGCAAGCCAAAAACTGTTCTGCGATATCTGGCGCAAGATTGCCGATTATTACAAAAATGAAACCGTCATCCTGGGCTACGAACTGATAAACGAACCGATTGCTCCTTACTTCAAGAACATGGATGAACTGAACGCCAAACTGGAGCCTTTGCACAAACGGGCCGTACAGGCTATCCGCGAGGTGGACAAGAATCACATCATACTGATAGGAGGCCCGCAATGGAACGGCAACTTCAAGCCTTTCAAGGACTCAAGATATGACGACAAACTGATGTACACCTGCCACAGATATGGCGGAGAACCAACAAAGGAAGCGATTCAGGAAATCATCAGCTTCCGCGACAGCGTGAACCTTCCGATGTATATGGGCGAAATAGGGCATAACACCGACGAATGGCAGGCTGCTTTCTGCAAGGTCATGGAGGAAAATAACATCGGATATACTTTCTGGCCTTACAAAAAGCTGGACGGTTCTTCGTTTATGAGCATCCAGCGGCCGGAAGGATGGGACAAGATTGTCAGGTTTGCAGAAAGTGCACGAAACACCTACAAGGAAATACGTGACGCACGCCCCGACCAGACGGAAATGAAACAAATCATGAATGCTTTCATTGAAAACAGCAAATGCGAGAACTGTGTACCTCAAGAAGGCTACATCCGTTCTTTAGGACTTCAATCACAAAAATGAACAGAACCATGAAAAAATTAATTATCTCGGGAATGATGCTATTGGCTTTCGGAAACGCAATGCTGCACGCACAGGATATTCCCGTTTACTTAGACGAAACAAAAACCATCGAAGAAAGAATCGAAGACGCCTTGAGTCGCATGACTGTAGAAGAAAAGGTAGCCATGACCCATGCACAGTCCAAGTTCTCTTCTCCCGGCGTTGCCCGCCTGGGCATTCCGGAGTTTTGGATGACAGACGGCCCCCACGGAATCCGCCCCGAAGTGCTTTGGGATGAATGGGAACAGGCAGGATGGACCAACGACTCGTGTGTGGCATTCCCGGCCCTCACCTGTCTGGCTGCCACATGGAATCCGGAGATGTCTTTACTCTACGGAAAAAGCATCGGCGAAGAAGCGCGCTATCGCAAGAAGGATGTACTGCTGGGACCCGGCATCAACATCTACCGTACACCGCTGAATGGACGCAACTTCGAATATATGGGCGAAGACCCTTACCTGACAAGCCAAATGGTAGTTCCTTATGTCCAGGGTGTACAGCAAAATGGCGTAGCTGCATGCGTGAAACATTTCGCGCTCAATAATCAAGAAATGAACCGCCATACAACCAATGTGATCGTGGACGACCGTGCCTTATACGAAATCTACCTGCCGGCATTCAAAGCCGCCGTGCAGGAAGGAAAGGCGTGGACCATTATGGGGTCGTACAACCTGTACAAGAACCAGCACGGATGCCACAACCAATACCTGCTGAACGACATTCTGAAAGGCGAATGGAATTTCGACGGTGCAGTCGTATCAGACTGGGGAGGAGTGCATGACACAGAAGAAGCCATTCACAACGGGTTGGACATGGAGTTCGGAAGCTGGACAAACGGACTGACCAACGGAGCCAGCAACGCATACGACAACTATTACCTTGCAACCCCTTATCTGAAACTGATAAAAGAAGGAAAAATAAGCACGAAAGAGTTAGACGACAAAGTACGGCGCATCTTACGACTTGCGTTCCGAACCACGATGAACCGCAACAGACCTTACGGTTCGTTTGCCTCGGAAGCTCATTTCAATGCTGCCCGCCAAATCGGAGAAGAAGGCATCGTACTGCTGCAAAACGAAAACAATCTGCTGCCCATCAATCTGGACAAAGCGAAACGAATCGCCGTAATCGGTGAGAATGCCTTGAAAATGATGACTGTGGGCGGAGGAAGCTCGTCACTGAAAGTCAAACACGAAATCTCACCCTTAGACGGCATCCGCAACAAAGTGGGCAACAAGGCTGAAGTGGTATACGCCCGTGGCTACGTCGGCGACTCCAGCGGAGAATATAATGGAGTGAAATCAGGACAGGACCTGACAGACAAACGCACACCGGAAGAACTGATAGCAGAAGCCGTGAAAGTGGCAAAAGATGCCGATTACGTCATTTTTATCGGAGGATTAAACAAAAGCGCTGGACAAGATTGCGAAGATGCCGACCGCAAAGCGCTGAACCTTTCCTACGGACAAGACGAAGTAATTATGGCACTGGCGAAAGCCAACCCGAACCTTATTGTAGTCAATATTTCGGGCAATGCTGTCGCCATGCCGTGGAAAGATGAAGTTCCTGCCATCATTCAGGCTTGGTTCTTAGGCTCGGAAGCCGGCAATTCCCTCGCCTCCATATTGACAGGCGAAATAAATCCGTCAGGCAAGCTCCCCTTTACTTTTCCGGCATCACTGGAAGACGTAGGCGCACACAAGCTGGGAGAATATCCGGGCGTGAAACGTATGGACGAAAGCGGCATCTGGGACGAAAAATACAATGAAAGCATCTTCGTAGGCTACCGTTGGACAGACAAAGAAAAAGCCAAACTGCTTTTCCCTTTCGGACACGGAATGAGCTATACCACCTTTAAGTACGGAAAGGCAAAAATAAACAAAAAAGAGATGCAGGCCGGAGAAACATTGACTGTCACTGTACCGATAACCAACACCGGCAAGCGCGAAGGTGCGGAAGTAGTGCAGTTGTACATACGGGATGAGAAGTCTTCTCTCCCCCGCCCTGTAAAAGAATTGAAAGGATTCTACAAAGTAAAACTGACACCTGGCGAAACTCAGGAAGTGACTTTCACTATCGACGAAAAAGCACTAAGTTTCTTCGATGACAAACGTCACGCATGGATAGCTGAACCCGGCAAGTTTGAAGCTATCATCGCTGCTTCGGCAACCGACATTAAAACAAAAGTATCTTTTATCTTAGAAGATGAATCTCTTTTAGATTAGCGAAGGCTTAAAATACCAGACTATTTATCTTCACCCGTTAAGAGCCGTTTAGAAACTGTTTTGAATTTCTCCAAAAAGTTTGTTTTCGTATGTGCTTTGGGTCATTTTTTGGTCCAAAGCATACACGATAAATTCAAAACAGTTTCTAAGTTTTCCCAAGACATTCTTTCCGTTCCATTTTATCTACTCCGGCTTGTTCTCCGCTTATACTCCACCAGCACCTGACAGCCTAAATTATCCAGCCTGCAGGACGAATAAAAAAAACGAAGGCCGGCAACAGATTGCCGACCCCCGCGAGCTTTCCTTGTTTACTTTCTCAATCATCACCGAACCCGATGCTTCCGTCCGTAATGCTCCATTTAAGAAGCACCACATAGGTGAGCATTTCCGGGTTCTTTTCATCAGGCGAGGAAAACTCTATTCGCATATCGAGCTGCTGCTCTTGCAGCGTACCCACTTCACGGATTTCCTTTCCGGACAGATTCCTCTTCAAAAACTCCCACAACGAAATGGGTTCAGTCATCGGTGTGCCGTCCGCAGCATATACACGGACATATATATTCCGCGTAGTCTGCTCAAGCTCGGCTTCGGGATTCCGCCCGTCTTCACCATGTCCGTTTCGGCGGAAGAAAGAGAGTTCGGAAATGTAAGTGCCCGTATTCGGGTTCCATCGCAGCACTGGCCGATAGTCGTTGGTCCCGCTGCCTGTGGGATTCCCATTGATATCCATGGCAGGAACAGCTCCGGAGAGTTCTATATAGTAAGGCATCCGCTCCGGATTCTCCGGCCCGGGCAGCCCCTTCACTCCTATACGCAACTCGGTGTGCGCGCTTTTCATTTCCACAGTCTCCTCCACTACCGGACGGAAATATTCCTCACTCGAAGTCACTTCAAAAGTGTGCTTTCCAAAATAATTGCGGTCGTTTGTCTGCTTCTCACTGTTCGGATTATACATCGAGATACGTTCAAGATCGACGGGAGTGAGTACATTCTCAAGCGAAGTATTGTCAAAGTCATTTCCGAAAGCCACTGCATGGTAAATCCCGTCGGGCAAGTCCAACTCCAGAGGCATACCGGCTCGTATCTCCTGTTCCGTCAGGTGAGCTTTGGCTGCCAGTTTGCCCTTCCCGTCGAAAATATAGACATCTATGCCATGCAGGTAGTCCTGAATGACATTTTCTTCTCCGTCGGCATAATATATAAACCGAAGTATCACATTGTCGCAGTCTGACGCTTTATCGTCATATACGCAGCTTGCAACAGCCCCCGTCAGAAGAAGTCCAATAACGACCGGAAGGAACTTTGTCCATAGCGCAAAGAAAGATTTGTTCATTGTGCGGTTTCGGTTTGTTTTTTATCAGCTGTATGAAAAATCACTTAACAGACCTGGCAAGGCTTATTCGGCAAAAGATACCGTTCCATCCACGATCGACCACTTCAATACTTTCACATAGGCGATCAGTCCAACTTTCTGAGGACCGTCTACATCCGTACCGATATGTTTCTTTGTATCAATCGTCATTCCGGTAAAGCGATAAATATAGCCGGGTTTGAAGCTGTCAATCTTGTTTCCGGTAGCATTGTCGATATATTTTGTTACCACGGCAAAGACCTGATGTCCTACCTCCTTACCCTCAGGAAGAATGTGGTTGTCTTCGTCCTCATTGGACGAAGCTTCGTCATAATTCTTGGCATAGGAAGCATCGTAGAACACGAAAGTCAGATTGGGGACCCATCGGCTGACGTTATCCGCATTCTTCGAATAGCGTGCCTGTACGTCGGCATCCCATT
The DNA here is from genome assembly GCF_024733745.1 of Bacteroides sp. ET225. Taxonomy (NCBI): domain Bacteria; kingdom Pseudomonadati; phylum Bacteroidota; class Bacteroidia; order Bacteroidales; family Bacteroidaceae; genus Bacteroides; species Bacteroides sp. ET225. Next base: position 52,932 of record NZ_JANRHN010000011.1, read on the forward strand.
TCTTATAGCTTTCATCCGTTTCCTTATAACTGGGGAAAATGTTAAAGGTATATGCTTTGCCCTTATCTTGCTGAGTACTTGCCCATTCAGTGTTGCTCTCGTCCCAATACGGAATATAACCCGGCAGGTTCGGTTCATTGAAGGATATTTTCAATCCGTCGGCACCATACGTTTCAGCATTGCTGAATGTGTATTGTGCATTGTTCTTCAGATTGTAAGACGAACCTTTCAGTCCATTTTCTCCTGTTTCGTATTTATACTCATAGGATTTATTCACATATATCGGCGCTGAGGCTTTCACCTTTCCGGGATCAACCGAGTTGTTTCCGCTCTCCTCTGTCCATCCATCGTAATGCACCGGCACTTCCCGTCCCTCTTCAAGCAACAAGTTATTCAGAAATATTCCTTTCAGAGTAAGGTTGGTATAAGTTAAATAGAAATCACCATCGCAATAACTTGCCAATCCGGTATAATCATCGCCTCCCTCTTCCTTTCTTGACATTACTCTGGCTTCCGCTGCTTCGTAGTCAGATCCGCAATCATAGTTTTTAAAACTTATATCACTAAATTCCAAACGCGCCATGCGGTGTTCCGGACTTAGCACCACAGTTATCTTTGAACCGTCAGTACTTATTTTAGAGAAATCAGTAGTTTCGGCGTAAAGGGGTTCAGCATAGCCGGAAGCAACACGCTCAGCGGTCAACACCATAGGTGCAGCTTTTCCGCCATTGATAGACACGGTGAGTTTCTTGGGATCAATAACATCCTCGAATACGACCCCCTCTTTTCCGTTGATCTGGCCGGTTAACTCATCTGCATCAGCAACTGTAGAGCCTAAGGGTAATTTCGCCTTGTCCGCCTCACCGTTTTGCAACGTTATCGTGCGTTCACGTCCCCCGTACTGATCAATCAATGTAAACTCTACCTTATTGTATGTCACCTCCATAACATTCTCACCGACTTTTCCGGGCGTTTTATCCGCCAAGACATCGCCGCGTGAAGCGCCGCCCACCGGATTTCCGAAATATACCATCATCCGGGTTCCGGCACCCGACAGTACATCACCGTCCTGAAGCTGCATTTCATTTTTCTGACACGCTCCCAACAGAAGCGCAACTACTCCTAATGTAAGAAATTTGTTCGATTTCAAGTTCATAAATGTTCTTTTAAGTTAATATTTGGTTGGTTTATATAATCAATATGCGCCGTTACCGCCTGCATATCCATAAGTCAGTTCCGGATAACGCAACGCCGCGCGACCCCCCGGACGAAACCGGTTCGACCCGCACCAGCAGATTCTTTGCAACATCCACCGTGACTGTTCCGAAACGGTAAATGCATCCCGGCTCAAACATGTCAATCAGCTCTCCGTTACGCTCGGTATAGCTGGTTACCACTGCATAAAGCACCTGCTCTTTGCCGGTATCCGTTCGCTTGGCCTTGAACACAAGCGTCAAAGAAGGTACCCAACGGCTTACAGCACCCTCTTTCTGCCTCCATCGTTCCACAACATCCGCAGCCCATCCTTCGGGAGTCTGCGTATAAGTCGGAAAGATATTAAACGCAAAACCTGTTGAATGATCCGCCGCACCGCCAGACATAGGCAGACCGGTAAGCATCCCTTCGTTCCACCCGTCGAAATGCAAGGGAACGGTAGGCTGTTCGGCCGGCAACACATTGTTCAGAAACGCTCCCTGCAATACCAGGCCGGTATAAGAAGGATTTGTGCCCTCAATGCTCACTCCGGCAAATTCAAGCCGTGCCATGCGATGCTTCGGCGTCACCATCAGCACACATACGGGATGCCCGTCGTTGTCTTCGGTATAGTCGAAACGGGTGACCTCAGCATAAAGCGGAACGGCAAGTCCTGCGTTCACCAGTGTGGAGGTGAGGCTCATAGGAGCTTCTATCCCTCCATTAATGGATACTGTCAGTTTCTGAGGATTGTCTACACCTGTAATCCGAAACCCCTCATCGAGCATTTCTTCCGGCGAGAGATTGTCCGGCAATGTCAGAATATCCGATGACGGAAGCGTACCGTCTATGGTAGAGAAGGTCCGCACCCCGTGTGCGTCAGTCAACTCAATGCTCACCTGACGGTATTCTAAAGGAATACCTCCTCCATCAGACTCCCGTGTAAAAGCGCCAGACATCCGGTCCAGACGTTCAGAGCCTGTAAAGCAGACGATCAAGTCCGTCCCTGCGCCAGCGGATTCAAGGGCATCCTTGCTGCTGCAAGCCACAACAGACAGAGTTGCCCATGCCGCCACGACCATGCGTATACTATATTGTAGACTGCGGTATCTCATTTCATCGGGTATGTGATAACCATTCGTTCAGCAGCTGCAAGTTCGCACGTGCATCAGACGCACCTGCACCAGCAGCCTTTTCAAACCACAGGCGCGCTTCTTCGTACCGCTTTGCATGGATAAAGGCAACGCCTACGATATTCTGCAAGGAAGCCGTATGTGCCTTTCCGTCGAGCAGAGCAAGCGCCTTAAGCGGATCTCCCGCTTGCAGATATGCTACAGCAAGGTTCTGCAAAGCCTTGTCGTCAGAAGGATAAAGGCGCACAGCAGTCTGGAATGCCTCAATCCTTTCCGGAGAGTTTTCCGGATAGCTCATTGCCACGCGATAGATCTCGGCCGCACTCAAATGTTCCGGCTGCTTCAAGAGCTGTGCTCTCGCTTCCTCAACCGTAAAAGAACGCACAGCAAAACGGATGATGTAATCGTTGTGGCGCAAATACGGGTAATGCTTGCGGTAGAGCGTTTCATAAATGGTGGCAGGACGCAGCTCCTTCAACTTCTGTTCGCGCAGGTCAAGATTGTCCGGATATTTGCCGATGACATCCAGTATCTGTTCGCGCCCGGGAAGCAAAGTGTCTTTCTCTACAGCCTCGCGCAATCCGCCCCAGTCTTCATTAGGCCAAGAAGCAAACCACTTCTGGGCAGGCACTTGCGGGAAACGCTTCTTCATGTAGTTGACAAGACTCGTCGAACGATTGCGTGCCAAACGTTCATTATAGGCGACAGTAGCTTCAGGCGAGGTATATCCCGCCACTTCAATGCTCACGATACTCAGGTCGGGATTGGAAGCCACTTCATCAATCTTCTCGCGCGCCTCTTCAAGCTTCTTGTAATTGTCTTTATAAGCAGGATCTATATCATACTTGTCAAGACGGAACTGGAAACGTCCGCGGAAAGTGATGGAGCGCATTTTCACATCCTCTTCCTCCGGTGTAACCAAAGAGGCGAAGCGGAATGCGGATGCATCAGGAATGCGATAGGGCAATACAGAAGGCACCACGGTAGTCGCGGCATATCCGTTCAGACAGTTAGCACAGCCCGTCACGTATTCACGTATTTCGATGCGCGCGCCATGCATCCAACGCTCCCATGGAATTTCGGCATGGTATTCCAACGGCATGTATTTTCCTTTATGCCGACGGACTACTTCTCCGTTGCGCGGCAGCCAGTCGGCAGACAGTTCACGGCGTTCTTTCACCCACCTGCGCACACGGCCTTCGACAAACACGGGAGGCAGTTCGGCTTCTGCCGTTCCGTCGGCAGCAACCAATACGGGCGTAAACTTTGCCTGATTCTGGGTGTTCACCTTCAGTCCGGCAAACTGCCAGAGCAAATCTACCGTTACGTTATCATCAACCTTCCTGACCGCCTTTGTTTCCACCGTTATGCGGTCAAGATAAGAAACCTGCGCGGCAGCGACCAGTGCCGTTATCCATAAGACTCCGGATAATATAATTCTATTTGTCATAGGTATTTCTTATTCTTTAGATAAATCAATTAATGACATATACGAGTGTCAGGGCTGCTTTTGTAGGGCCCAGATAGTTTTTGTGCCCTTTATCCGTCCGCTTGGGACATTGAGAGCAACGATAGGTTTTATAGTCCGTATAAACGTACCCTACTCCGATTTCCGCTTCCAGGTTCCAGCGTTTGTTAAGCACCCACTGATAACCATAGCCCACGCCCGCTCCGGCATACCAGCCTTCGTAACGGTTGTTGCGGAGTCCCGGATAAAGCCCGAAAGGCAAATGTACTTTAGCGAGATTGTATTGCCCTCCCAATGCATGCATAGCCAGGAAATGACCGTTGAAACGTTCGCAGAACCAATATCGGGCCTCAGGCTGCACCATCCAGTGCTTCCATTTACGACACCCGCAACTGCTCATGTTCCATCCATTATAATTGCCCGAAACGTCAAGCGTCCATTTGGGACTGAGCCCCGTTTCAAATCCGGCATTAATGGTAGCCGTAGCATCGTAAAGCAAGTTGGTCTTCACGGCCAGGTTCTGAGCCGACAAGGAAGGTGCCAGCATCAAAATAACTCCCGACAACGTAAATCTTAAGAAATACTTTTTTATCATATATCACAACATAATTATTTTGGCGCAAAATTAACACCAGGGATGAATTCGCCCACTTTTTCGTGATGTACATGAGCTATCAGACAACTTATTGATATTCAGAATAAAGACTTTTTACTCAAATGTACAAATACTCAAATGCATCACGCAAAACGGCACAAATCCCGGATTTTCCCCCCAACCAAGCCTTTCCACGGCGCAATGCCGCGCATGGATTTACAACTTATAAAATCGTGCTCCCGCTTGCACGTTAAAGAATTTCTTGATAACTTGCCGCTGTGTTTCTTCCAGACCCGACGGATGCATAATGCAGCCAAAGATGATCAGTTCGCGGAAAGGAAAAACGCCCTTTTTGTTTCATACTTTAATCTTTAAAAACAGGCTCTTAATTTAAATTCATATGGCAGCCATTAGAACCAGCATAATAGGTTTGGGTTATAGAGGAAAAAGATTGCTGACTCTTTTGTCATCTATAGATGATTTTAATATAGTATCGGTTTCCGATCCTTGCATTGACGAGGAAACAAGGAGGAAATACCCTTCTTTCTCAAACGGCAAAGACGATTACAAAAATATGATATTGCAGTGCGCTCCGGAACTTGTCATCATCGCTTCTCCATGGGAGCATCACGTCGAACAGGCTCTGTTTGCCGTATTGAATGGCTGCCACGTGGCTTTAGAGATAAAGGGAGGACTGTATATAGACGAATACAAGTCACTGCTCAGCGCCGCCTTCGAAAAGAAAAGAACGGTTTATCCCCTGGAGAACACCATATTCATGAGAGAGCACATGTCGATGCTCAATTTGATAAACGCCGGTTTGCTGGGAAAGATTGTAGCCGTAAAAGGCGGCTACAGGCACGACCTCAGGAAAATACTTATCAGTGAAAAGGGAGAAATAGGCAAAGGCTCCAATGCGGAAGGAGTCTGGAGAAGCAAATTCTATCAGAAAGAGAACGGAGATATATACCCCACGCACGGATTGGCTCCGATATGTCTGTTCTCCGGAATAGGCAGAACAGACAGAATTGTTGAACTGGCATCGTTTGCTTCCAGCTCGCATGGCATAGCCGAATACATCAGCTGCCATGGAGGGAGTGAGCATCCGGCAATAACCATGGGAGATATCATTATAACGCAAATGCTTACAGAGAAAGGTACCCTCGTTACGCTGACTCACGATACGACACTCCCCCGCCCCAGAAGCCTGGACATCGAAGTGCAAGGAAGCAAAGGCATATGGAGAGGCGAGTTCCGAAAAATATACATAGAGAATGTTTCTCCTTATGAAACATGGGAGGATGACGGCAGATATATTGACGAGTTCGAGCACGTTTCATGGAAGAAATGGGGAAAAGAAGCAATTAAAATAGATGAACACCACAGAGGCATGGATTATATAATGCTGAAAATGCTGGCAGAAGACATGAAGGGGACAGGCGTATACCCCGTCAATCTCAACGATCTGGCCTCATGGACATCCGTAACTCCGCTATCAAAATCATCGATTAAAGAAAAGCGCATAATAAAGCTCGGATAGATTCCCGCCAGCAAAGCAGCTGCCAGAACAACTGCTGAAAACCGCACCGGAGATCCGGAACATCAGCCCTGAAGCGAATAAGGAAAGCTGCGGGGCTTTTTCTGCATATGCACCTCCATATCTTGCGTGTACATCCCATATGTACATCCATTAAAAGCATGAAAAATCAGATATACAGACCTTTATGCGACATAGCATGTACATGTAAAAAATTGCTTTTCTATACAAATACCGCTTCCTTTGCACCAGAAAAGAAAACAGACCGATCGAGAAATGACTCGTCCCGGAACAAGCGGTCTGATGTTATGTGAAGCAGAATGATTTCTACAAAAAATTGTAATCATATTAATTTTCTAAACATTCCTCACTTATTATTGTTCTTTATGCAACATCTGGATGTTTGGCAAAGCATAACACCCCCCCGTTCTTTTCTAAAGATTCTATGTCAAAAGATAAAAGTGTATATTAATAAGGTTAAAGATATGCGGTTGGAAACAGGTTTTATCGTAGCAATGCTGATCATGAGCTCATTTTCGTGCAGCCGTAAGCAACACAGCATTTACAGTCGGTCGCTGCTGATGCTGGAAGACTCCCTGGACGTTATCCCGGAAAAGTCTGTAAGGCAGATACTTGAAATTGATACATCCTCTCTGAGAGGAGCCGACAAGGCATTCTATTATTTTCTGCTGGTCAAGGCGCAGCTTACTTCCGATGCTCCTGAATTGCTTCTGGACAAGTCGGATGTGGCTCTGTCGCATTTTACAAAACAGAAAGACTCCGCGCGCTTGTGCCAATTGCACTTCTTCCTTGGGAAAATATATTCCGGCAGATACGCCTTTCTCAGAGCCAATGCCTCTTACAGCCAGGCTGAGAGATTTGCAGAAAAGGACAGCGGAATGATGTTTGCCATCAAGGTGGAAGAAGCCTATATTTACCGTTTCAAGATGATGCATGACATGGAAGAAAAATGCCTGGAACATGCCCTCGACATCGCCAGCGAGATGAAAGACTCTACGCTGATGGCAGAAGCGCTGCATGAACTTGCAGAACTCCGCATTTCTGAAAAGAATTACACTGAAGCCGGACAGCGTCTGTGCAAGGCTCTCAGCATCTTGCCGCAGAAGGAATTTTCTGCCCGGGCGGAATACAACAAGGACCTGAGCAGAGTCTGCCTGGCCATGAACAGGCCTGATTCGGCTTTATTCTATATAGATATCGCCCTGCAAAACGACCATTCCGATGAGTTCGAATTGACTTGCAATGTATTGAAAGGAAATATCTGCCTGAAAATGCACCGCTTAAAGGACGCGGAGCGTCTTTTTCTGAAGAACATCGAGAAACTCCCCCTGAAAGAAAAGCAAGACGTTTACTACAAGATAGCACAGCTGAAGAAGGAGGAAAAGGACTTTCAGGCAGCCTCTGAGTATGCTGAAAGAAGCATCCGCTGCAGGGATTCACTGGAAGCAAACAATAAGGCTGGATATATCAGCAACCTGAACGCTTTCCAGGAGCACGAACGCCAGCAGCGGAGAATAGCCAATATGAACACGAAGATTTCAGAACAGGAAATTTCTTATTACCGCCTGGCCATCCTCTTGTCACTGATGCTGTGTTTAGGCATCTCAATCGTCCTCCGCATAAAGCAAGCCAAGAAAAAGGTTGAGGTGTCACTGAAGGAAAAGGAACAGGACATGGTTCGGCTCCAGAACAACCAATGGGAAACAGAGGTGAAATATTTGCAGGAGAAACACAACCGTGAAGCCATTCAAATAGAATCGCTGAACCAGAATGTAGAATACTACAAGCGGCTGAATGCTCTAACCGTCCCGATTCTGATGAAAAGCCAGAACTCGCAAGGAGCCATGCATCTGAAAAAGGAGGAGTGGGATATAATCATACAGAATACGGATGCATGTTTCAACGACTTCACGTTCCGGCTGAAAGAGGCTTATCCGCAACTCACTCTGGAGGAGGTGCGCTTTGCCTGTCTGCTGAAGATGGAATTCTCGCTTTCCCTGCTTTCAGAAATATACCACATAGCCAAAGGAAGCATTTCGAGAAAGAAAATGCGTCTGAAAGAAAAGATGCAGATCGAAAACATGACTTTGGACGACTTTATCAAACAGTTTTAAGATCTGGCACAGGCTCATTGCCGGGCGGCAAAGGCAGACAAAGCAGGACGGACATCATCCGAATGCAAATTGTACATGTACAAAAGAATATTATATCCTGTATATCAGCATACTACGCATAAAGACATGTACATTGCAGAGTCTGCCTTCTGTGGAATCTTATCTCTAAATTTGCAATCAGAAATACAAGACTGGTAATATGATAAAAAAAATTTATTGCTTTTGCATGTTATCCCTAACAAATCTTGCCGCATGGGCCGATGGCATTATGCCGGTTGACACTTTCACTGTCGAGGTCTATTACCGGCAGGGAAGTGCGCGGATCGACTCCGCCTATCAGGATAACCGCAACAAACTGGACAGTCTATTGGGAGTCCTCCACAAACTCTCATCCGACAGCACGCTTCGCCTGGACCGTTTCTGCATAATGTCGGGAGCATCGCCGGAAGGAAGCACGTCACTGAACAGAAACTTGTCGAAGCGCCGGTCGCAGAGCATCGGCAACTATCTTCGCCGCCGCATTCCTTCCCAGGCTTCCATTATAACAGAAACTCATGCCGGCATCGATTGGGACAATCTCCGCACGAAAGTCGCGCAGTCTGACATGCCCTGCAAAGAAAAAGAAGAAGTGCTGTCTATTCTGGACAATACCCCTGAGTGGGTCATAAAAAACGGTATTGTGGTAGACAGCCGCAAAAAGCAACTGATGGACCTTCACCGGGGAAATAGCTGGCGCTATATGGAAAAGCATTTCTTTCCCCTGCTGCGCCGTTCGCTCGTTGAAGTGCAATACGTATCCTTGCTGCCGGCTGCCGGGACGGAACAAGTGCCAGAGCCTGATGCCGAACAGACAGATACAGTGGAGATGCCGCAGCCTCTCACTCCTGTGCCCGCATCCAAAACGGAAGCGGAAGACAGCCGGATGATATCAGAACCGCAACAGCAGCCGCCCTTCTACATGGCGGTCAAAACCAATCTGCTTTATGACGCCCTGCTCGTCCCCAACGCCGGCGTAGAGTTTTATCTGGGCAAAGGCTTCTCGGCAAGCGGAAGCTGGATGTACGCATGGTGGAAGAAGAACAGACGCCACCGCTACTGGCGAATCTACGGAGGCGAACTGGCCATACGGAAATACTTCTGCCGCCCGGAAGGAGGAAGCCCGCTCAGCGGACACCATCTGGGAGTGTACGGACAGATACTTACCTACGACTTCGAAACCGGAGGACGGGGATACATGGGCGGCAAACCGGGCGGCACGCTGTGGGAAAAGATGAACTACACCGCAGGACTGGAATATGGCTATTCGCTGCCCGTTGCAAGGAGATTGAACATCGACTTTGTCATCGGCCTGGGCTACTGGGGAGGAACCTATTACGAATACCTGCCCATGGACAACCACTATGTATGGCAGGCAACGAAACAGCGGCACTGGTTTGGTCCGACCAAGGCTGAGATATCTCTTGTCTGGCTGCTTGGCCGCGGAAACCACAACCTGAAGAAAGGAGGCAAAAAATGAAAAGATACGGTCTACTGTCCCTGCTCGTGCTGATAGGCATACTGACAGCATGCGAGCACAAGGAGCTTTGCTTCGACCATCCCCACACGGCTGATCTGCGGGTAATCTTCGACTGGAGATATGCTCCCGATGCCCGGCCCTCGAGCATGCGGCTTTATCTCTTTCCGAAAACAGAAAAAGAACCGCTGGTCTACGAGTTCAACGACCGGACGGGAGGAACTGTCACGGTTCCGGCCGGACATTATCGCGCATTGTGCCTGAACAGCAACACAGAGTTCATCCTCTACCGGAACGCTGAGCATTATGAAAGCTTTGAGGCTTATCTGACCGAAGGAGCGTTCCCGCGTCCCGTACCGCGAAACGGCCAAAGCATCAGAGCGGTCCCGGACATGCTGTGGGACGACCGCGCGGAAGAAGTGGAGGTGGTGGCTTCACGCGAAGGACAGACGCTTACGCTCTACCCGAAGATTGTTGTGCGGCACTATACCGTGGAAATAATAAATGCAGGAAATCTGGAGTACATCTCCTCGGGAGAAATATTCGGTTCGCTCACAGGCATGTCCGGCGGCTTTATGCTCGGTGAGGACACACCGACAGACGAACTGGCAACGCTGCCTTTTGACATGACATCCGACGGAAAGACAACTGTAAAGGCCGATTTCTACACTTTCGGCTATCCACCGGCATCGGAAACTCCCCAAAGCCTGGTTGTATATGCCGTGCTGAACGACGGGAAAAAATACAGCTTTGTCTATGATGTCACGGCAAAAATACACGAGGCGCCGGATCCGATGAACGTACACATCGTGCTCGACGGGCTTCCCCTGCCCAAGCCCATCGACGACGACAGCGGCTTTAACCCGAATGTAGACGAATGGAATACAGAGGAGATTGAAATCTCCATGTAGATATAAAACGAACTTTTTTTTCTTAACCATTAAAAATTGTTTTATGAAGAGTAACATTATTTTGAGTTTAGCGATTGTGTCTGCATCATTTGCAGCCTGCTCCAACGACGAAGTAGTGGATGTGAACAGTGGAAAAGGAATCGCTTTCCGCACATTGGTAGACGCTTCTACACGAGAAGGCAACCAAGAAACATCCGCCTCTCTGAATGCTTTCAAGGTTACTGCCATCAGAAGTACCGGCACAGAGTTTGAAACAGATGTAACGAAGTCTGGCGACGCATGGAATACTGCGGGTACATACTATTGGCCCGAGTATGAACTGAAATTCTATGCCTATGCAAACGGTCCTGCCTCAGGAAAAGGAACTGTAACCATCAACAAGGACAGCAAAACAATCTCCGATTTCACTCCTGACGGCAACGTGACTAACCACAAGGATTTGCTGATTGCATACAAAGCCGGGACTAAAGAAACTTACAACGCAGCTCCGGTTCCCTTGAACTTCAAGCATGCTCTATCTCAAATCGAGGTAAAAGCCAAGAACGCGAAAAGCAGCTCCATCAAGGTTGAAATTATCGGAGTGAAGATTGTCAACATGGCAACAAAAGCCAGCCTGACTTTCCCGGAAACAGAACTGGGAGCAAACGTTAAGCTGGCAGACAACGCATGGGGCAGCCATGCAGACCAGAATATGCCGGCAAAAGCTTATTACAGCAACGGAACAGAAGCTGTCACGCTGGACGGTACTCTGAAGTCCGTCATGTTCGGAGAAAAGAACTTCATGGTCATTCCGCAGCAGCTCACTCCGTGGAACGGAACGAAGAACAACCCCGAGGCGGAAATAAACAAGCAAGGCGCTTATCTCGCCGTTCTCTGCCGTATCTCCAATATCAGCGACGCAGGAGAAACCTTGATTTATCCGCAACCGACAGAAAGTGACAACAAGGCAGGAAAGTATGCTTACTCTGCTGTAGCCATCAACACAAACTGGCAGCCGGGCAAAAAGTATGTATACAACCTGACTTTCTGCGGGGACGGCGGCGGTGCTGGCAAAATAGACCCGAATCCGGAAAACCCCGGCGGCACGGATGACAAGACGGATGAAACTCCGGGCACCGGCGGACAGGATATTCTGGGAGGTCCCATCACCTTCACCGTCAGCGTGGATGACTGGGAAGAAGTTCCTACAGACATAAACATGTAATACGCTACAAGCGATTTTTTTTGTCAATCATTTTAATTGTTTCATTGGCCTGAAAAAATGACTTCGGTCTCCAATAAAGGCCGAATCATTTCATCTGTTTTTTATGGCCAGGAGAGCATCTCGAAGGGATTTTGAGATGCTCTCTGTCTTTTTATACAACACCTGAGAAGCTCCGGTGACGCACCGCCGGAAAAAAAGAATCTCCAGCCTGAAGACATATGTCTTCAAGTTGGAGATATGTATCCTTAAGCTGGAGATTTATATCTCCAGGCTAGAGATACAGAATTTTACGCAAAAATCTGCCGGATGCTGCCGCTTCAGAGTATTTTCATGGCGATGCGGGCACAAGCCTCAGCATCGGCAAGCGCATGGTGGTGGCAGGACAGATCATACCCGCAACGCGCAGCCACGGTGGGCAGGCGGTGGTCGGGCAGCTCTTTGCCGAACACGCGCCGGGAAGCCCGGCAGGTGCAATGGAAAACATAATCGGGATAATCCATTCCATAAGTGCGGAAAACCGCCTTCAGGCAGCCTTCGTCGAACGGACTGTTGTGCGCAACCAGAGGAAGCCCTTCTATCAGCGGAGCAATCTCCTCCCACACCTTGGGAAATACATCCGCCTTTTCCGTGTCTTCCCTCGTAAGGCCGTGCACACGCGTGTTCCAATAGCTGTAATAGTTGGGCGAAGGATGTATCAGGCGATAAATCTCGCCGGTGATCTCCCCTCCCCGCACAACCACGATTCCCACGCTGCAGACGCTGGAAAGCTCGCGGTTTGCCGTTTCAAAGTCTATCGCTGCAAAATCTCTCATATGCTCATTCATCATCTATTTCAAGTTCGAGCAACAGCGGCAGGTGATCGCTGTAGCCTCCATGATAGCGCATCCCGCGATACATCCGGAAAGGCGTTTCGCCGCCATAGATTTCGTCCTCTTCCAGCAAGAACGGGAACGAAAGGATGCGGGCTTTCCCGTAGTCCGTCCGTACGGAAGAACTGTCCTGCAACAGTTCGCCTCCCACAATCATCTGGTCGAGGATATTCCACTCGCCCTTGTACCGGTAGGTTCCGCCCGGCTTGCCGTCCATCAGGTTGTAAAACCGCCCGCAGCTGATTTCATCTTCCCCGGGCCGTGACGCACCCAGCACCTCCCGAAGCGAACGGTCGGAGGGATAATCGTTGAAGTCACCCGTAATGACAATATTCGGACGCTGACGGACGGAACGCACGGAATCGGCCGCCTGTTTCAGGCACGAAGCAGCCTGCAGGCGATAAGGCTCCGACCGCTTCTGTCCTCCGGAACGGGAAGGAAAATGACAGACAAAGACATCCAGCGTATCACCGGAAATCACGCGCCCCGACACATGCAGGATGTCGCGCGTAGGACGGTGTCCCAGTTGTTCAAGCGGAATCCGTATCGGACGGAACTCCAGCATCCTGAACGTCGCAGGCTGGTACAGCAAAGCCACGTCTATCCCCCGTTCGTCGGGCGAATCGGTCATTACATATTCATATGCCGCATCCCGAAGCGGAGAATAACGGACCAGCGTGCGCAGGCAATAATCATTTTCCACCTCACACAGAGCCACCAGATCAGGAACCTGCCGGCCGCTTGCCGCCAGTATCACCTTAGCCACCTTGTTCACCTTCTCGGCAAAGCGGAAACGGTTCCATCCCCTTACGCCCGAAGGGAGAAACTCTCCGTCCTGCTTCAGCGAATCGTGACGGCAGTCGAAGAGATTCTCTACATTGTATTCCATTATCCGGAAAGGCTGTTGCGCCGCCAGCTGAAAGAAAAACGCTCCCCCCAATGCCAGCAACGCCCCCAGCCTCTTCAGCCCGCCGGTCATGCCTTGGCAGGAATGTGTTTCAGCACATCGAGCAGATGGTTCCAGAATTTCTCAACCGTAGGGATCAGCATACGCTCGTCAGGCGAATGAACGCCCCGCAACGTCGGACCGAAAGACACCATATCGAGCGAAGGATATTTTTCGAGGAACAGGCCGCACTCCAGTCCGGCGTGAATGGCCTTCACCTTCGGCTCTGCCCCGAACAGCCGCTTGTAGCTTTCCACGGCTATGCCCAAGATTTCGGAAGAAGGATTCGGTTTCCATCCCGGATAACCGTCGGCTGTGACACAGGATGCTCCGCCCAGTTCGAAAGCGGCGCGCACCGCCTGCGACATGTCTTTGCGCGAAGACAGGATGGAGCTGCGCTGGCTGGTGACAACAATGATCTTCCCGTCTTTCTGCTTGACAGAAGCCAGATTGGAAGACGTTTCCACCAGTCCCGGGATGTCCTGGCTCATGGCGTAAACCCCGTTATGCACTGCGTATACGGCAAGCAGGAAACGCTTCATGGCTTCTGCCTCCATCACCTCCCGGCGGGGAGATTCCGATTCAAGTTCCATAATCAGGTTGGGTTCCGTCACCGCGTATTCATTTTCAACTTCCGCAAGGAAAACATTCAAGTCCACACGCACATCTTCCTTATGAGCCATCGGCACCGCACATACCGCCGACGCCTCGCGGGGTATGGCATTGTGCAGATTGCCTCCGTCTATCTCGCAGAGGCACATGCCGTAACGCTGCATCAGGGCAGTCAGGTAACGGTTCAGAATCTTGTTGGCATTCGCCCGGTTCTTGTTGATGTCATCGCCCGAATGACCTCCCGTCAGTCCCTTGACTGCCACACGGAAGAAGAAATATCCTTCGGGAGCCTGCACCATCGGACAGGGAAATTCGGCCGTAGTGCCCGCACCGCCTGCACATCCGATAAACAGTTCGCCTTCATCCTCCGAGTCAAGGTTCAGCAGAATATCTCCGTTCATGAAACCTTCTTTCAGCGCAAAGGCTCCCGTCAGTCCGGTTTCTTCGTCTACGGTAAACAAGCATTCTATCGGACCGTGCTCTATATTCCGGTCTGCCAGCACGGCCAGCTCCGTAGCCACGCCGATTCCGTTGTCGGCACCCAGCGTCGTACCCTTTGCCCGCAGCCAATCGCCGTCGATGTAAGTTTCGATCGGATCGGTATCGAAATTATGCTCCACGCCGCCGTTCTTTTCACAGACCATATCCATGTGCGACTGAAGCACCACTGTCTTCAGGTGTTCTTTTCCGGCAGAAGCGTTTTTTCTGATCAGCACATTCCCTGCCTCATCCACTTTATACTCCAGTCCGTGCGATTCCGCAAAGTCTGTCAAATATTGTCTGATTCTCTCCTCCTTTTTCGAAGGACGGGGTACATGACAGATTTCCTCAAAATAATGAAAAACCGATGCCGGCTGCAAATCTTTTTTTTCCATAAAATAATCGTCTAAATTAAATGTTGCATATTATTCAATCCGCAAAAATAAGTTAAATACCATGATTTACTCCTCCAAAACGACTTTTTTCAGGACAAAATCCAAAGTTATCATGACAAAAAATATATCTTTGCACCACAAAATTAATAGAAATGCTTCAGACAATTCTGATTACACTGTTAATAGTTGCTATCAGCGTGGTTTTGCTGTCGGTAAAAATCCTGTTCAAGAAAAACGGGCGTTTCCCGAACACCCACGTAAGCGGGAACAAAGCCATGAAAGCAAAGGGCATCGGCTGCGTACAGTCGCAAGACAGGGAAGCGCAGCGTGCCAATCCGCATGCGATAGCCGAACGGAAAGACATCCGGTGACGCAGAATGAAGCGACAGAAAACGAAATATTAACTAACAATGATACTTTAACCGTATGAAAAAGACAAAGTACATCCTGAATGCCTTCGTCGCATTCGCATTCGCTCTTTTGTTTACTCAATGTAACCAGAAGAATGATTCATCTGCCACGACAACAGCTCCGGCCGTTGCAGGAACAAATATGAAAATCGCCTACGTAGAGGTGGATTCGCTTCTTACCAAATACCGCTACTGGAACGATCTGAACGAAGAGATGATCAAGAAGGAAGAAAACATCCGCACCACACTGAACGAAAAGGCCAAGGAACTGGACGGCGAGATGAGAGAATTCCAGCGCAAGATTGAAAACAACGGATTCGCAAGCCGCGAACGTGCCGAACAGGAAAACGCACGTCTGCTCCAGAAGCAGCGCGACCTCCAGCAGCTGCAGGAAAAGCTCTATGCAGAACTGCAAGCTGAAAACCAGAAGAACAGCCTCCAGCTGCGCGACTCAATCAACTCGTTCCTGAAAGTGTACAACCAGTCAAAAGGATACAGCCTGATCATCAGCAACACACAGCTCGACAACCTGCTGTTTGCCGACAAGTCGCTCGACATCACACAGGAAATCGTGGAAGGGCTGAACGCACGCTACAATCCGGCTCCCAAGAAATAAGGACTGCCGGTTCCGGCAAGCCTTGAGATATAAGGTCACGAAGATACGGGTATTCGCTTTCCGTTCTTCGTGACTTTTTTGCACCGTCAGAAATATACATTCAATTCTACAAAGAACAGATCGGAATCATCGTCCGGATTGGTGGCAAACTCGATCTTGTTCTCACGGGCCAGCCACCCGATAGCCGCATTCAGATCACGGTCGGAAAGCCCTGAGGCTTTCTTCAATTCCTTGTAGCCCACAAGCGGTCCATGATTGCGGACCACACGCCAGACGATGCCGGCATTCATTCCAATGCTTACCTTATCCATACTTTTCCATTTTTATATTTGTCCGTTTCACCTAATTTTTTACAGCCGCAATATACCAAAATCATTCCATAGGAGAATATCCCGTTTTTCTTGCTTAGTGACTGAAAGCACATTCTCTTTTCTTCATCACCTTCCCGTAGCCTGCAAGTATTCCCGCTTTCTTACCTGATACTGAGCGTATGACTCCACGTACTGGTCGCGGCTTTGCTGGTAGAGGGCCTGTGCTTCCAGCAGGTCACTCATGGTGCAGGTGCCGGCGTGATAGTAATCGGTCTGCAGACGAAGGTTCTCCGCTGACTGTCCGATGCTCTCAATGGCTATACGCACTTGCTTGTAAGCATCAGTCATGGCATTCCACGTATTTTGCATGTTGATAACCAGCAGTTCACTTCCGTCACGCAGATTATTCTCTTCGGTGCGCACGGCAAGCTTGCTGCGCTTCAGGCTATGGCTACCTTCCCACCAGCCGCTCAGAGGCACGCTCACCGTGGCGAAACCTACCCAGTAATTGCGGTCACGGTCCAGCAGGTTGTCGTAAACGAATCCGCCGCCTATCGCCACCGTGGGCAATTGCTTGCCAAGAGTCATCTTCCGCTCGATGCGGCTTGCCTTCAGCTTTGCCTGCAACAAGTTGTATTCCGGAGTAAGGGCAAGCGATTCATCAGGACGGCGATAAAGTGCATCAGGCGGTTCGGGCAGTGAGTCCGCCACCGCAAAGTCCACGTCCACACTATCACCCGGCGTACCGATGTATTGCGCCAGCAGGCGGCGCGACAGGGCAAGGCTGTTTTCAACGTTAATGCGCGTGCTGCGCGTGTCGTTCTGCCGCAACTGCACCTGAAGCAAATCGTTACGGTTGGTCACGCCCGCGCTCACAGCGGCATCCACGTCCTTAAGGATTTCTGCCAGCTGAGCCTCCACCACGTGCAGCGTGCGGAGCTTTTCTTTCAGCATCGCTACCTGCCAGTAATACTGCTCGGCGGTGAGCTCCACCTCGTTTTTCGTCTGTCTGCCCAAAAGGCGGTATTTCTCCACATTCACCTCCGAGAGCTTGTTGCCTTGTACAATCTGGCCTCCGGTGAAGAGAGGCATCGAAGCGGTAACTCCGCCTACAAGGCCATTCTTCATCAGCCCTAACGACATGCCAGGCCCCATTTCCATGCCTAACAAATGAGTGGACGACAAAAAGCCACCGCCCGTAGCACTGATGGCAGGGAAGTATTTGGTGAATGCCTCCTTGCGCTGGTGCTGGGCGGAAGCGAGATCGTTTGAGGCATTCTGCATACGGGCATTGTTTTGCAAAGCACTTTCTATGCATTCATCTAGCGTGTAAACCTGCTGGGCAGCAAGTGAGGCAGCCATGCCTCCCCACGCCAAAGCCATTAAAAAGCATTTACTTGTATGTTTCATCTTTCAACGTTATTTCTGTTTCTGTATTCTATATAATATAAGGTATATCTGATACCCACCTGTGGAATATTCCTTTTCCGTCACGCCGGATTACAAATCCAGCGTGACAAGCACCCATACATGGGGTATCATCAATACCCTGACATGAGTATTACTGTTGCTCCAACGCATTCTATTTCTCACGCTTCTTGCTGCTTCCCCGGAAGATGAGCAAGTAGGCACAAGGCAGGACGGTGAGAATGAACAGCATCGTGATGAGCGTGCCGTAGCAGATGACCGTACCCATCGGCATCCACAGCCCTGAGCCGCCCAATATCATCGGGATAACACCCATTGAAGCAGCCGCAGAGGTAAGGAAGATGGGGCGCATTCGACGTTGGGCAGAGTGATAAATAGCATCGGAGGCGGTCATGTGCTCGGTGGCACGCAACTCCTCAGCATAGTCGAACATGATGATGCCGTTACGCACAATGATACCCATCAGGGCAATGATGCCCAGCACGCAGGTCACACCGAAGGTAACGCCCTGTATCAGGATGCCGACAGCCGTTCCGAAGAGGCATAGCAGCAGGCTGACAAACATCAGCACGGCGATACTCACCTTGCGGAAGTGCGCCAACAAAATGAAGAAGATGATAGCAGCCGCCAATGCCAGCCCGTTCATAATCATCGGCATCTTGTCATCGTTTGCCTCTTGCTCACCCCCATAGCTGACACGCACACCGGGCGAAAGCTGCATCCCGTTCACCACGTTCTGCACACGTACATTCATCGCCATCGCATTCTCACCCCGTGCGATATCTGCCTGCACACTGGCGGTATAGACACCGTTGCGGCGCACAATCTGTCCTTCTTTCCAAGCAGGTACCACATCGGCTACCTGCCGCAAGGGGACATCGGCAAGTCCGGCAGCTACGGGTACCAACTCATCGTTCAAGTCGGCAGGCTGGGCATGGTCGGCATTCGTACTCTTCAACGTGACAGGGATACCGTAGTCGCCCTCCCATACATTGGCTATCTGCAAGCCGTTGCCGTAGCGCATGGCAAGGGTGGACTCCAACCCTAAGTTTGACACACCAAGGCGAGTCGCCTCATCCTCTTTCAGATTGACCGCTATGGCAGGCAGTGGCTCGTTGAAGTCGGTCTGCACCAATACCAGCCCGTCCATTCCGTGCAAGCGTTCTTCTATAACCTTCGCATCGTGCTTCAACACATCCAGGTCTTCGCCCGACAGACGTACCTCGATAGGATAAACTGCATCGCTATAGCTCAGTTGTTTGAAGCGGACACGGGCATTAGGAAAATAATCGATGTATTTCGGCGCATACTCGTCCAACAGTTCCACGGTAGCCTCCACACCCGTCGTGTTCACAATGAACTGGGCATAGTTGGTGCCGGGAATCTGGGGGGCGTATGCCGTTTGGAAACGGGGAGACGCACATCCCTTAAATGAAGCCACACTGACCACACGAGGGTCTTGGCGCAGGATGTGCTCCATACTGTCGGCGACGGCAGCGGTCACGTCCACATCAGTACCCGTCGGAAGGTATATCTCTACGGCAAACTGGTTACGGTCGGCGGCCGGAAGCAACTGTTGGGGAAGCCGCTCCATCATCCATCCGCCTATCACTACAGAAAGCACACCCACACTCACCGTCACTATCGGATGGCGGAAACAGCAATCAAACAGGCGGTTGTAATACTTCTGCAAGAGGTCGAGGAAAGAGAACGCCTTCTTGCCTTCCTCCTTCTTCGCCTCCATAGGCTTGCGGATGAAGTAGAACTGCATGAACGGTACAAGCATCGTAGCGATGAGCAATGAAGTAGCCAGCACAATGGTAATACCCCACGGGAAACTCAGCACAAAGTCGTTCAGCATACCCGTCATCGTGAATAAAAACGGGAAGAACGTGATACTGATGGCCAGCGTGGCGGAGAAGATAGACTTAAGGAAGTGCGTGGTGCTCTCAATGGAAGCATGCCAGCGCGAGCATCCCTCGCCCAGTTTCTCCAGATAGCTGTCGATGATGACAATCGAGTTGTCCACAATCATACCGAGCGTCACTATCAGTCCCGCCAGCGTCACGGTATTCAGTTCAATGCCGAACGCATAGAACAGTCCCAAAGATATGAATATGGTAATCGGAATAGTAGATGCAGCCACCAATGCCACACGCAAGGGCAACAAGAGCATCACCACGATAACCACCGCCACGATAGCGATGATGAGTTCGTGGAGAAAGTTCGACACGCTGTCATCCACCACCTTCGGCTGGTCGGTGATGCGGAACAAGGTAACATCGCTGGGCAGTTCCGTCTGAAACTCATCCAGCACCTTGTTGATTTCATCGCCCATCGCCACAATGTTTTGCCCCTTCTTCATCTCCACCGAAAGCAGGAGGCATTTGCGTCCGTTGTTCGTGATGTAACTGTCGGGATCGGGATATTCACGGACAACACGGGCCACGTCTTTCAAACGCACCACATTGCCCAGCGGGTCGGTATAGACAATCTGTTCCTGAACGTCGCGCACAGTATTGAGCGAGCGGCTGACGTAGATAGGCTCTACCATGGAGCCGTCCTTCACCCGTCCGCCATTGGTGATGAAGCCTTTCTGCATCAGACTGAGAGCAAGGATCTGATCGCTAAGTCCATACTTCGAGAGGCGGTCGTGATCAAGATAGACCGATATTTGTTCGTTCTGCATCCCGCTCACGGTCATGCGTCCCACGGCAGGGATGCGTCGCAGACGGCCTTGCAGCAAGTCCATGTAGTCGTCCAGCTCGCGATAGGTTTTGTCTTCACTTTCCATTGTGATGAGCAGAGCAGAAGTGTCACCGAAATCATCCTGCACGATGAGTGCCAGCACATTGCCAGGCAACTGGCTCTTGAACTGCGATACGCCATGCTTGAACTTGCTCCAGAACTCGTCTTTGTTAGTCAGATCATCATTCAGTTCCACTTGTATGTATACGATGCCGTCGCGGCTTTTCGAGAAAGTTTTTTCTTTCTTCACTTCCTTATAGGTGAAGATATATTCTTCGAGCGGCTTGGTCACCTGTTCAACCATTTCCCGGGCCGTATTGCCAGGAGCCACTGCCACTACAATACCCTGACGGACGGTAAAATCCGGAAATTCGTTCTTGCGCATTTCGGGCAGGCTGTACACGCCGAATGCCACCAGGCAGGCCACTACCAGAATCACAATCTGCCGGTAGTGCATCGCCCATTCCACAAAGTTACGTTTTTTCTTTTCCATAATGCGTGATTATTGCTTTGCCTCCTCGTCTGCCGTAATTTTAGTTCCGTTGCAGACTTTCTGCTGTCCTTCTACAATGATGCGGTCATCCACTTTCAAGCCAGACGTGATCACCACTCCGTCACCGGCAAAATCACCGCAAGAGATCACTCGCTTCTCTGCAACTCCATTGTTGTCTATCCATACAAACGACCTGTTCTTTTCGTCCAGCTGCACAATGCGTGCAGGAACTATAACCGCCGTTCCTCCATCGGCGCCAGCCAATCTGACTTCGGTCACCATTCCCGGCATCAAATCTCCTCCGGCATCCGCCACGTCAATCTTCACTTCGTAAGAACGGGAAAACGGATCCGCCATAATCCCCTTCTCGCTCACCATTCCCGAGAAACGGCGGCTCCCCAGTGCCGGAACGACAATTTCCGCCTTCTGATGTAAGGACACCGAAGCGATCTCCGATTCCGGCATGGATATCTTTACCTTCAGCCTGCTTACCCCCAGCAGCTTTCCGACGGCCATCCCGGGAATCACGTTCTGTCCCACTTCGACCGACTTGTCTGCTATCACTCCGCTGAACGGGGCATACAGCTTGCAATCCTTCAGGTTCTTGCGGGCCATTTCTTCCATGGAACGCGCCTGCTGGAGCTTGCTCTGCACCTCCACCCACTTGATTTCGGGCAGACTCCCTTTGCCGTGAAGCTCTTTCATGCGGCGGTAGGCGTCTTCCGCCTGTACAAGCGCAGCCTTTGCCGCGTCATAGCTGCTTCGAACCGACGTGGCATCGAGCGAGGCAAGAAGCTGCCCCTTCTCCACCCGGTCGCCCAGGCGAAAGCTGACGGCATTCACCGTTCCCATAACGGAAAAGCTGAGCGGAGTGCCGGCCGCTTCCTCCACCGTTCCGGAAAAACGCCCGGACGTCTTCTGCTCGGACAATGCAACCTTCATCACTTTCACTCTTACGGGAGAAGGTCCGCCGGTCTTCTCCTCTTTCACTTGGCACCCGGCCAGTGCCAGCGATGCAGACACCGCCAGCACAAAACAACGAATCATTTTCATACTTACTATTGTTTATCTTTCAAAAAAACACAGCGCATGTACGTCCTTTTGCCGACACGAGGTTTCCCGCAAAAAGATGACGAATAACTTTAAGCAAGATAACGGGTCATTCAAGTCAAAATAAGCCGTCATCTCAAATGACTTGTCAGCTTATTTTTTTAAAAATCCGCCGTCTTTTTTCATGGATGCAAGGAAAAATGCTTTGAAAAAAAATTGTACCTGATTTCTATCCGCAGAACTGGTCATTTTTTCTCGTTTCTCCCAAAATCAGACAATCGGGACAATATTTAAGAAGTAAGCATCATCAAGTATTGTCTTTATTTCGTTTATTTTGCAGCGAAACACAAAAATGTATGGAGAAAAAAATAATGGAGAGAAGTCTGAACGACGATAAAGCAAAGGAAGGGGTCATTTATTATGACGACCGGCTGGCACTTATAGACAATATATCGAATCCCAAGATGCAGAAACGGCAGGAGGTTATCAAAGTCAACGTTTTCATATCATTGCTGTGCCTGAGAGGTTCCGTATCGATCTCTATCAATGGAGAGAAAAAGGCCCTGAAAACAAACGAGCTGCTTATCTGCCGGCCGAACATCATCATAGGAAACAGCGAGCCAGACACGGACGTGGAGTTCAGAGGCATCTGCCTGTCGCCCGAATACATAAAGCAGATGACGCTGATCTCCCGAAGCACATGGAACGCGCAGCAGTTCTTCGAGAAAAACCCGATTCTTTCTCTGCGCTCCGAAGAAGTGACGCTGTTCAACCAATACTACGACCTTCTCCGCTCGAAGCTTACGAACGCCGCCTGCAAGCACGGGCGCGAAGTAACCGACGCGCTGCTCCGCGCATTCATGTACGAGTTTCACGACGTGCTCGAACGCTTCATCGAAATCAAGCCTCACGGATACACATCGGCCGAGAACCTGTTTTTCGCCTTCACGGAACTGATCGCTTCGTCCTATCCCAAAAGCCGTTCGGTGGCATGGTATGCCGACAAGCTGCACATCACGCCCAAGTATCTTTCGGCCATCTGCAAGGAAACGAGCGAGCATACGGCCTCTGAAATCATCAACCAGTATGTTGTGACGGACATCAAGCAACTGCTGAACCGCACGGACATGAGCATCAAGGAAGTGTCGAACGAGCTGGACTTCCCCAACCTGTCGTTCTTCGGGAAATACGTGAAAAGATACTTCGGATGCTCGCCCCGCGAATACCGCGACAAGCTGTCGCAAAAGTTCGAATAAGCGGCCCGCCTGTCACTCATGATGATAAGGGCCGTTGTTCAGTATGTTCATGGCACGGTAGAGCTGCTCGGCAAAGACAAGCCTGACCATCTGATGCGAGAAAGTCATCTTCGAGAGTGAAATCTTGTCCTGCGCCGCCTGATACACGGCCGGAGAAAATCCGTACGGCCCGCCAACGACGAACACCAGCCTGCGGTTCACCGCATGCATCTTCTTCTCCATCCATGCGGCAAACTCCACCGAGCGGAACTCTTTACCATGCTCATCAAGCAGCACCGCGCAATCTCCGGGCTGAATGGCTTTCAATATCAGCTCGCCTTCTTTTTCCTTCTGCTGCTCCCGGCTCAGGCTCTTCGTGTTCTTCAGCTCCGGAATCACCTCCATCTCACACGGCACATAGTGGCCGGCACGCTCCAGATAGTCGCGTATCCCCTCTGCATAGAGTCTGTCGGCGGTACGACCCACCACAAGCAATGTTATTTTCATCCTTTTTTTATCTGATTTAATCGTGTAACTTTTGCAAAGATACGAATAATACTTACCTTTGCCGCAAACAAAACCTTTTATAATCGAATCAAGATGGACGAAAAAATTGTGAAAGATCTGATAGACCGTCTGATCGACCTCTCTTTTGCAGAGGACATAGGCGACGGTGACCATACCACATTATCATGTATCCCTGCCGACGCAATGGGCAAATCGAAGCTGCTCATCAAGGAAGAAGGAATACTGGCAGGCATTGAAGTGGCGAAAGAAGTGTTCAGACGCTTCGACCCGACACTCCAGGTAGAGGTATTCATCAACGACGGCGCGCATGTAAAGCCGGGCGACGTGCCGATGACGGTGACGGGGAAAGTGCAGTCGCTGCTGCAGACAGAACGCCTGATGCTGAACATCATGCAGCGCATGAGCGGCATTGCTACCATGACCCATAAATACGTGGAACGCCTCGAAGGCACGAAGACCCGCGTGCTCGACACGCGGAAAACGACTCCGGGAATGCGCATCCTCGAGAAGATGGCGGTGAAGATAGGCGGAGGCGTGAACCACCGCATCGGACTGTTCGACATGATTCTGCTGAAGGACAACCACGTAGACTTTGCGGGAGGAATAGACAAGGCCATCACACGTGCCAAAGAATACTGCAAGGAAAAGGGCAAGGACCTGAAGATTGAAATCGAAGTGCGCAACTTCGACGAGCTGCAGCAGGTGCTCGACCTGGGCGGAGTGGACCGTATCATGCTCGACAACTTCACGCCGGAAAACACGCGCAAGGCCGTTGAAATGGTCGGCGGGCGTTATGAGATCGAGTCTTCCGGAGGAATCACCTTCGACACGCTCCGCGACTATGCGGAATGTGGAGTGGACTTCATTTCTGTAGGCGCTCTCACCCATTCGGTAAAGGGGCTTGACATGAGCTTCAAGGCTTGCTGAGAAAAAACTTAGACTTAAAACTATATAAAGATGAAAAAAAGTATTCTGCTTAAAGTAATGCTGGCGGCTGTCCTCTGCATGGCAGGCGCAGCCAACGGCATGGCACAGGACTGGAAATCGATCCTCTCCGGAGTGGCGAACGCCGTGATCAACAAGGCTACGGGCGAAAGCAATTCGATTGTGGGAACATGGACCTACGCCGGCCCTGACTGCAAGTTCACCAGCGACAACCTGCTGGCAAAAGCCGGAGGCGAAGTGGCTTCAAAAAAGATTGAAGAAAAGATGAGCGGCGTATTCGAACTGCTGGGATTCAAGGAAGGCTCTTCCTATACGTTCAACGAAGACAGCACTTATACGGCAACCATCGGAAGCCGCACCACCCAAGGCACCTACAGCTACAATCCGGACACGAAGGAGCTGACAATGAAGACGCGCCTGGGCATCAAAACGAACGTGACGGTATCAAAAGGACTGACGGGCGACACGATGAGCCTGCTGTTCAAGGCAGACAAGCTGATGTCACTGGCACAGAACATCACCGGAGCGATTGCCGGAAAATCCTCAAACAGCGCCATCAGCACAGCAACATCCTTGCTGAACGAATACGACGGACTGCAACTAGGCGTATCGCTGAAGAAACAATAACACTGTCGGAACACATACAAGAAGAACGGCCGGAACAGGAACATCGTCTGTTTCGGCCGTTTTTCTCTTCCGGTGCACCGCGGTCAGATAATCCCTTTGCTCGACGGAACTTCATAATGGTAGATATCCCGCCTTGCCGCCATTCGGATACTGCGCGCCAAGGCCTTGAAGATGCCTTCAATCTTATGGTGCTCGTTCGTTCCTTCAGCCTTGATGTTCAGATTCATCCGTGCCTCATCGCTAAATGACTTGAAGAAATGGAAGAACATCTCCGCAGGCATATCTCCCACCTTTTCCCGCTTGAACTCCGCATCCCATACCAGCCACGGGCGCCCTCCGAAGTCAAGAGCCACCTGGCAAAGGCAATCGTCCATCGGAAGACAATAGCCATAACGCTCGATTCCCCGCTTGTCGCCCAACGCCTTGCGCAGACACTCGCCCAAAGCCAGTGCCGTGTCTTCGATGGTATGATGCTCGTCCACCTGCAAATCTCCGTTTACACGGACAGTCAGATCCAGTCCTCCATGCTTGCCTATCTGTTCCAGCATGTGGTCAAAAAAGCCCAGACCTGTACCTATGTCACATTTCCCGCTCCCGTCCAGATTCATCCGGACGAAAACATCTGTTTCCTTCGTTGTCCGCCGCACCTCGGCCACACGTTCGCCGGCGAAAAGGAACTCCGCCACCCGGTCCCAGTCGGTTGTGGCAAGCACGCATGTATCTTCCATCCTCGTTCCTTCCACCAGTGACTTGTCCGGCTGGAGCAAGATAGCCTTGCATCCCAGGTTGTGAGCCAGCTCGACATCCGTAGCCCGGTCCCCGATGACAAAGCTTCCCTCCAGATCATATTCCGGATTGCCGATATAAGCCTTCAGCATACCCGTTCGCGGTTTCCGTGTAGGAGCATTGTCTTCCGGAAAACTGCGGTCGATGCATACTTCATCAAACTCCACTCCCTCTCCCTTGAGCGTGTTCATCACCAGATTATGCACAGGCCAGAAGGTGTCTTCCGGAAAAGCGGCCGTACCCAACCCGTCCTGATTGGTAACCATCACGAAACGGAAATCCAGCTTATGGCGTATAAAATAAAGATTGCGGAACACCTTGGGATAAAACTCCAGTTTTTCGAACGAGTCGAGCTGGTAGTCCACCGGAGGCTCGATTACCAGTGTTCCGTCGCGGTCTATGAATAAAACTTTCTGCTTCATGCCTTTTCAGTCTTTATATTGTTTCAAAGCCTCAAGCAAGGCATCGTTTTCCGGACGCGTGCCGATGGTGATGCGCAAACAGTTATGGCACAGCGTCACGTTCGTACGGTTGCGCACAATGATTCCCTTGTCCACCAGGTAATCATAGATACTCTTGGCATCGCTCACCTCTGCCAGAAAAAAATTCGCATCAGTCGGATACACGTGCCGGCTGCACTTCAGTTTCTTGAACTCCCCTATCATCCGGGAACGTTCTTCAAGCAATGATTTCACCCACAGCTTCACCTGATAATGCTGCCCAATCATGCGGATAGCCTCTTCCTGTGTCAGCCGGTTGATGTTGTACGGATATTTTATCTTGGTAAGTATCCCGATTACGTCCGGCGAAGCAAAAGCCATGCCCAAACGGATGGCCGCACACCCCCACGCTTTAGAGAACGTCTGCAAAACCACCAGGTTAGGGTGCATCTCCAGTTCCGCCAGAAACGAAGGCTCATCAGAAAAGTCAGCATAAGCCTCGTCCACAACCACCAGCCCTCCAAATCCTTCAAGCAGTGCCAGAATCTCCTTCCGGTCAAGATTGTTACCCGTAGGATTATTGGGCGAACAAAGGAACATCAGCTTGGTGTTCCCGTCCGAGGCCGCCAGCATGTCGCCGGCCTTGAAGCGGAACTCAGCGTCAAGGCGCACATTGCGGTATTCCACATCGTTCACATCGGCACAAACCTTATACATGCCGTAAGTCGGTTCGATGGCCACCACATTGTCGATGCCGGGACGGCAAAAGGCGCGGAACAGCAGATCAATGGCCTCGTCGCTTCCGTTTCCCAGAAAGATCTGTTCGGGAAGCACCTTTTTGACCACAGCGATCTTCCGTTTCAGATCCCCCTGCAACGGGTCCGGATAACGGTTGTTGGGCGCGTTGTACGGATTCTCATTGGCATCGAGAAAGACCGAAGCCTCCTTTCCGCTATATTCGTCGCGCGCCGAAGAATAAGGTTTCAAGGCCCAGATGTTCGGCCGCGTCAGTTCTTCCAGTGTTTTCATATCTTCCGGTTTAATCGTAATGAAACAGCGTTTTTATGTGCATCCAGGTATTCGTTGGCCGCCAGCACTTCGATGGCCGGCCCAATGGTAGCGATGCCTTCGGGAGTAACTTCCTGGAAAGTGATTTTCCGGACAAAACTGTCAAGGCTCACTCCGCTGTAGGCTTTTGCATACCCGTTGGTGGGCAAAGTATGGTTCGTGCCCGAAGCATAGTCGCCCGCACTCTCAGGCGAATACGATCCGAGGAACACCGAGCCTGCATTGACAATCTTTTCCGCCACCGCCGCATAGTCACGAGTTTCGATGATGAGATGCTCGGGAGCGTATTCGTTGACCATGGCTATTCCTTCCTCCAGACTTTCCACCAGAACCAGACGGCTTGACTCGAGCGACTTCATAGCTATCTGTTTTCGCGGGAGCAATGCCAGCTGACGTTCCACTTCCGCCTGCGTCTTTTCCAGCAGTCCGCGGGAGGTAGTGACAAGCAGCACCTGGCTGTCCACTCCATGCTCTGCCTGCGAAAGAAGGTCGGAAGCCACAAAGGCCGGATTGGCCGTTTCATCTGCAAGCACCGCCACTTCCGACGGACCTGCCGGCATATCTATCGCCACATCGCGCAAGGATACCTGCTGCTTGGCAGCCGTGACATACTGGTTCCCCGGCCCGAAAATCTTATATACTTTAGGTATGGAGCCTGTGCCGTAAGCCATGGCTCCAATAGCCTGGACTCCGCCAGCCTTGAACACCTTGCTGACTCCCGCCACCTGCGCTGCATAAAGGATGGCCGGACTGATCTTTCCGCTCTTGTCGGGAGGAGTGCAAAGCACAATCTCCCGGCATCCGGCAATGCGTGCCGGAGTTGCCAGCATCAGTACGGTAGAAAACAAGGGAGCTGTTCCGCCCGGAATATAAAGCCCCACCTTTTCGATGGCTACAGCCTTCTGCCAGCAAGTCACACCCGGCAAGGTAGACACCTTTTTCCCTTCGAACTTCTGCGAAGAATGAAAGGTGTGTATATTCTTGTATGCCAACATGATGGCCGCCTTCAGCTCGATGCTTACAGCCTTTTCGGCCTCCCTGAACTCGTCTTCCGTGACAGCCAGCGAATGCAGCTTCACCTTGTCGAACATTTCTTCGTATTCCATTACCGCCTTGTCGCCCTCATTACGCACGCGGCCGAGGATTCCGCAAACCGTTTCCCTCAGCGATCCGGTGTCGAGAGTCGGACGTTTCAGAATCTCTTTCCAATCCGCCCGCTCGGGATATATGATTACATTCATCGTTTTGAGTCTATTTAAAGGTTAAAGTATCATCTTTTCGATGGGAAGAACCAGGATTCCCTGCGCGCCAATCGCCTTCAGCTTTCCGATGATTTCCCAGAAACGTTTCTCGTCGAGCACGGTATGCACGCTGCTCCAGCCTTCCGTGGCCAGCGGCATCACCGTAGGACTCTTGATTCCCGGCAGCACTTCGATAATATCCTTCACTTTGTCGGCGGGCACGTTCATCAGCACATACTTTTTGTCTTCCGCCGCCTTTACCGCTCCGATACGGAAAAGCAGTTCCTTCAGAATCTCCTTCTTTTCATCAGACAGTCCCTTGTTTCCGATAAGCAGCGCTTCGCTCTTCATCACCACTTCCACTTCCTTCAGGTTGTTGCTGATGAGCGTCGAGCCGGAACTCACGATGTCAAAGATGGCATCCGCCAGCCCGATTCCCGGGGCGATCTCCACCGAGCCGGTAATCACATGGATTTCCGCCTTTATCCCGTTTCTGTCAAGAAAGCTTTTCAGGATTGCAGGATAAGACGTGGCTATCTTCTTTCCGTTGAACCATTCCAGTCCGGTGTAGTCCACCTCCTTATGTATGGCAAGCGAAAGCCGGCACTTGCTGAATCCCAGACGCTGGATAATGTCAGCATCTTCGGCCCGCTCTACAAATTCATTCTCTCCAACCACTCCCACATCGGCAATTCCGCCCGCCACGCACTGCGGGATATCGTCGTCGCGCAAAAAGAGCACCTCGACGGGGAAATTACTCGACTGGGTAAGCAAAGTGCGCTTGGAAGTGGACAGCTTTATGTCCGCTTCTTCAAGCAGAGCCATCGTGTCTTCATACAGACGGCCTTTCGATTGTACGGCAATTCTCAACATATATTCATTGTTTTTAAATGTTTGCAAAAACAAAAAAAGGCCTGCCGTTCGCAACTCGGCAAGCCTTCCTTTTCTTTTTATGTGTACCGGCACACACCTTCAGCCTACCGTCTGTTCCGTCAGGCAATGATGATGGTGATGTGTTCTGGTATAGATCATACTTTCTTCGTTCTGTTGTTTGTGACAAAAATATAGCTTGCGTTTCAATTATGCAAGCATTTGTCGGAAAATATTGCTTTTTTCTTCTGTTTTATCAACAATATTCAGATTGCCGGCTCCACTTCCCCGTCTTCCGTTTCGCATCCGCTGAAATGAAGTTCGCTGAGCGCCTTCTCCTTCGAGAAAGTGAAATAGGTACACGACGCCTTTGTGCAAGGCTCTCCCGCGCTATTGCAGAGGCATGCCTCCACTGTCACGATATTGCGCCTCTGTTCGGCGATTCTGCCCCGAACCACCAGATACTTGTCGGTGGTATGCACCGGCTTGAGATAGCGCAGCTCCATTTTCGACGTCACCCCTGTGGTCTGCAGCTTGCGGGCTATAGTCCACGCGCTGATTTCATCCAGAAGCGTAGCCTGTATCCCTCCGTGCAGCGTATGCGTCCATCCCTGGTATTTCGGTTCCGGATGCCAGAAACAAACCACTTCATCACCGTCTTCATAAAACTCCATTTTCACTCCCGCTTCGTTGTCGGGCGCACAGCCGAAACAGAAGTAACCGTCCATTCCAAGCCACGGATTGACTATCTTTTTCATACTTCCTCCTCCTGATACGTAAAGTCCACACACGCACGTCCGCATTTCGCGTCTTTCAGAATGCCGGCTGCCGCCAGATGATCGGGATGAACGGAATACGCCTTCACATCGTCAAGCGAATCGAATGCGCTCTCCAGACAGATGTCCCACTCTTCCGCCGGGTTCACGTTCAGTCCCACATGGATGTTTCTGATACAGGAAATCTTTTCGGGAAGCGCCTCGATAGCGGCCTTAAAACGATGCATGATGTCCGATTTTTCCGCCGGATCCAGCGTATCTTTCAGTTTGAACAAAACAATGTGCTTGACCATAGTTGTGTATATTTATGAATTTCGTATATTTGTATATTGCAAATATAGAAATTAATTACCGAAACTGTATCATGATTATCATTGGAATTGCCGGAGGGACAGGTTCCGGAAAAACAACTGTCGTGAAACGCATCGTAGAAAGCCTTCCGCCCGACGAAGTGGTGGTGCTTCCGCTTGACTCTTATTATAAGGACAGCAGCCATGTGCCGGCAGAAGAACGGCAAAACATCAACTTCGACCATCCCAACGCTTTCGACTGGGATCTGCTGTCGAAACACATCTCCATGCTCCGCAAAGGCGAGGCCATCGAGCAGCCTGTGTATTCTTATCTGACCTGCACCCGCCAGGCACAGACCATACACATCGAGCCACGCAAGGTTGTCATCATAGAAGGCATACTGGCATTGAGCGACAAACGCCTCAACAGGCAGATGGACCTGCGCATCTTTGTAGACGCCGACCCGGACGAACGGCTGATCCGCGTGATACAGCGCGACGTGATCGAAAGGGGACGGACCGCCGAAGCGGTGATGGAACGCTACATGCGCGTGCTCAAGCCCATGCATCTGGAGTTCATCGAACCGGCCAAACGGATAGCAGACCTCATCGTTCCGCAAGGCGGACACAATGAAAAGGCCATAGAGATACTGAAGCTGTATATTGAAAAGATTGTGGGACGATGAAACGTTATGCCATCCAGCAGCTCTGCCTGCTCATCTGCCTCTGCCTGTTCTCCTGCAAGCCGAAGCAAAATGAAATTCCGCCCGTCGACTTGCCGCAGATCAAGGAACGGGGAGAGCTTGTGGCTCTCACCGTCAACGGTTCGGCATCCTACTTCAACTATCGGGGAGAGCCGATGGGCTTTCAATATGAACTGGCCCAGCAGTTCGCCCGTTCGCTGGGACTGAAGCTGCGAATACAGGTGGTAAAAGACGAAGCGGAACTGATAGACAGCCTGCTTAGGGGAAAAGGCGACCTGATTGCCTATAACCTGCCCATCACCAATCCACTGAAAGACAGCCTGATATTCTGCGGGGAAGAAAACATCACCCGCCAGGTCATCGTGCAGCGCAAAGGAAAACAGGCGCTGAAAGACGTGACCCAGCTGATCGGAAAAGAGATTTACACCACACCCGGAATATTCCACGAACGCCTGAAGAACCTCAACAGCGAACTGGGAGGAGGAATCAACATCCATGAAGTGCCTACCGATACGGCCACGGCCGAAGACCTGATCACATGGGTGTCGGAAGAAACTATAGACTATACGGTGGCTACGGACGAAATCGCCCGGATCAACCGCACCTATTACCCGAACCTCGACATCAGCATGGCCATCAGCTTCGACCAGCGTTCGGCATGGGCCGTGCGGAAAACCTCGCCCCTGCTGGCTGAAGCCGCCGACCAATGGCACAAGGAAAACATCGGCTCCGCAGAGTTCAAGGCCAGCGCAAGGCGTTACTTCGAGCTGAACAAGCGGCCTTCGTACGGTCCGATCCTCTCCGTGCGGGAAGGAAAAATATCGCACTACGACGACCTGTTCCGCAAATATGCCAAACAGATCGGATGGGACTGGAGGCTGCTGGCCTCGCTAGCCTATACCGAATCGAACTTCAACCCCGACGTGGTTTCATGGGCCGGAGCGAGAGGACTGATGCAGCTCATGCCGGCCACCGCACGCGCCCTGGGAGTGCCTCCGGGAAAAGAAAAAGACCCCGAAGAAAGCATCAAGGCCGCTGTCAAGTACATCGCTTCCATGCAGCGCTCCTTCGAACGGATCGAAGAGAAAGAAGACCAGACCAAATTCATACTCGCCGCCTACAATGCCGGCATCGGCCATGTGACAGACGCAATGGCTCTTGCCGAAAAATACGGACGCAACCAATACCTGTGGGAACACAATGTGGCCCACTTCATCCTGCTGAAAAGCGAGAAAACGTATTATCAGGACCCGGTCTGCAAGAACGGATACCTGCGGGGAACGGACACATACCGCTTTGTGAAAGAAATTACAGACCGGGCGGAATACTACAAAAAGAAAATCAGGCGGTAGGCGGTCCGGCAAGACGGAATCCGCAGCGCCGGCTCATTGCAGCCAAACGATCGAACCGACCGGAGGAACGCCCGCATCCTCATCCAGCCCGTTGAGCCTGTAAAGATTTTTCAGCTTCACGCCGAACTTCTGCGAAATGGAATACATCGAATCGCCCGGGCGGACAATGTAGCTGACAAACCCGTCTACGGCATGCTTGTGCTTTTCTTCCAGGTAAACGATTTCTCCTCCCCGAAATTCATAGCCCTTCGGCAGCTCGTTGTAGGTGCGGATCCGTTTCTTCTTTATATCAAACTCGCGCCCGATCGACTTGAACGTATCCCCCTCGCGGGCAATCACGTAGAGCAAGTCGTTGGCAAGATAAGGCTGATGGGGATTCGGAAACTCTTCGGCCCATTTCAGTCCGCCTTTCCGGTCATATTTGTCCAGATCATACAGCTCGATGATATTGATCAGACGGGTGGCATATCTCGGGTCGGTGGCATATCCTGCCTTTTTCAGTCCCTTCGCCCATCCCTTGTAGTCGGTGATCTTCAGTTTGAACAGAAAAGCATAGCGCGTGCCTCCGCGCAGAAATTTGGAGTGGTCGCGGTAAGAATCCTTCGGATGACGGTAGGCGCGGAAACATTCATTGGGAGCGTCATCATTGGCGCGCACGGTGCGTCCCTCCCAATATTTGCCGCACTTGATTCCGAAATGATTGTTCGATCGCCGTGCGAGCTGGCTCTTTCCCGCTCCAGACTCCAGCAGTCCCTGAGCCAGCGTGATGCTGGCCGGAACATGATAGCGTTTCATCTCGTCCACCGCTATTTTGCGATACTTGTGAATGTAGTCTTCGTATGCCTTGTTACGTTTCTGCGCCGACAGGTTACCTGCAACCAACGCTGCCAGCAGAACAAAGAAAAAATATCGTATATTTCCCATCAGTTCCTTTTTCTAACAAATTTCCACAAAGATAACGGATTGGCAAAAAATGCCTGCACCCGAATGCTTAAAAATACCGAAAAACAAAGATTTTGACCATATATTGCGAACATAAAGATAGAAGGAATGCGATTTTCCGCTAAATTTGTAAAAGAAGGACCAACAAAAAAGAAAAAAGACGATGAAAGAGATTCACATTGACATCCGTATCAGATCTGCCGCTTACGAAGAGCTTGACGAAGAACAGCGCCTGCTTATCGACGCGGCGAAAGAAGCTACGGCACGGAGCTACGCTCCATACTCGAGATTTGCGGTCGGAGCGGCAGCGTTGCTGGCAAACGGAGTGACCGTTACAGGCACAAATCAGGAAAATGCAGCTTATCCGTCGGGCATATGCGCCGAACGGACAACCTTGTTTTACGCCAACTCGCAATATCCCGACCAGCCGGTACGCATGCTGGCCATCGCCGCACACAACGAATCCGGGTTTGTAGACGTCCCTGTTCCGCCATGCGGAGCGTGCCGCCAGGTGCTGCTGGAAACGGAACAGCGTTTCAGACATCCCATCCGCATCCTGCTTTACGGAAGAAAAGACATTCTGATTCTCGAAAGCGTGAAGGATCTGCTCCCGCTTTCGTTCGGGGCGGAATTCCTTTAGAAAGGAGTGAAAGGGGTCAAAGAAGCCAAAGAAGCAGGGAAACGTTAACTTCCTGCGAAGTGAAGGCTCCTTTAACCCTTGGCAAATCAGCAGCTTTTCAATCAGAACGGAACATCGGGAACCGGTCCGCCGAATGGATTGTCGGGAGGCGGAACCATATCGGCAGAAAGGGGCGGCACACCAGACTGCCCTCCCCCGCCGTTCATGCGCGAGCGCAAGACAGGAGCGCTCGTTTCGTCCCCCGGAGGAGGAACAATCATTTCGTCGTCCGGATTCTGGAAACGGGCATACTCGCTGCGGAAACGGAGCAGCACATCGCCCACCGCACCGTTACGGTGCTTGGCTATGATGATTTCGGCCATTCCGTGGAGGTCGTTCCCTTTTTCGTCGCTGTATATCTTATAATATTCGGGGCGGTGGATGAAGCACACAAGGTCGGCATCCTGCTCGATGGCTCCCGACTCGCGCAGGTCGCTCAGCTGGGGACGCTTGCCCTCGATTCCTTCGCGGCTTTCCACTCCTCGGTTCAACTGGCTCAGCGCAATGATGGGGATATTCAGCTCTTTGGCCAGTCCCTTGAGCGAACGCGAGATGGTGCTCACCTCTTCCTGACGGCTTCCGAACGACATTCCGCTCGCATTCATCAGCTGAAGGTAGTCGATGATGATGATTCTCACCCCATGCTCACGCACCAGACGGCGGGCCTTTGTACGCAGTTCGAACACCGAGAGCGAAGGCGTGTCGTCCACATAGAGAGGCGCGTCGTAAAGTTCCTTAATCTTATAGTCGAGCTGCCCCCATTCGTAAGGCGCAAGCTGCCCGCTCTTTATCTTGTCGCCCGGAATCTCACACACGTTCACAATCAGACGGTTCACCAACTGCACGTTGCTCATTTCGAGCGAGAACAAGGCAACGGGCACCTGGCTGTTTACCGCCATGTTTTTGGCCATCGAAAGGACAAAGGCAGTTTTTCCCATCGCCGGACGCGCCGCGATGATGATCAGGTCGGAGTTCTGCCAGCCCGAAGTCATCTTGTCGAGCTGGTGGAATCCGCTTGCCAGACCGCTCAGACCGTCGGTGCGCGCCGCAGCCTTCTGAAGCATGTCATACGCTTCCTGAATCACAGGATTAATCTGCGTATAGTCTTTCTTCATGTTCTGCTGGGAGATTTCGAAGAGCTTTCCCTCAGCTTCCTGCATCAGGTCGTCCACATCCTGCGTTTCGTCGAAAGCCTTGGTCTGTATCTGGCTGGTGAAAGTGATCAGCTCGCGCGCCAGAAACTTCTGCGCGATGATGCGCGCATGGTATTCGATATGGGCTGACGAGGTCACCTTGCCGCTCAGCTGGGTGATATAGAACGGCCCTCCCACTTCTTCCAGATCCCCCCGCTGGCGGAGCTGCTCCGTCACCGTAAGGATATCGATGGGCTTCTGGCGAATGGCCAGGTCGGTGATAGCCGCATAAATCAGCTGGTTGCGGTGTTCGTAGAACGACTCGGGGCGGAGTATTTCGCTGACCAGCGAATAGGCATCCTTTTCTATCATCAGGGCACCGAGCACAGCCTCCTCCAATTCGGGAGCTTGGGGCTGCAGATGCCCGTATTCATCTGTCTGTTTAGTCTTGGATGCCTTCGGCACCCTTATATTTCTTTTTACTTCTGCCATTGCTCTTTGTTTTGGGAAAACAAAGGTAAGGGAAAATCACGAAATATCTGCTATCATCCCCCTCATTTTGTCCCGTTCAAAACAACAGACACCTTAAATTTTCTCTATCTCCAGGCTAGAGATGCATATCTCCAGCTTAAATACATATATCTCCAGACAAAAGATGTATATCTCTAGCCTGGAGATAAAGAATTTGCAGCATAAGGCTGAAGTTGCTTTCGGACACGAAGGCTTATTCCGCCCGCAGGTTCTCCGTAGGGTTGGTCCGTGCCGTGCGCCACACCAGCCATGCGGCAAGCATCATCACCGCCAGCAGCACAGCAGCCATACAAAGCGCAAAGAGATACCACGTCAGTCCAATCTTCACGGCAAAAAGTTCCAGCAACGACTCGCTGATCCTCCATGCCACAAGTCCGCCTAACAGCACGGAAGGAACTGCCACCTTCAGGAGGTCGGAAAGCAGAAGACGCTCAACGTCGGACACTTTCGCTCCGTGGATTATCCGTATGGCGATTTCAGAACGGCGGCGCAACACCTCATCGCGGATATAGGCAAACAGACCGACCAGAGCTATCACCAGCACGCAAAGCCCGGCAAAGAACACGCTGTTTCGCACACGGAGCAGTGAATCGTACAGGGAACTCATCTGCGAATCGAGGCTTGTCACAATCTTCTCCTGACTGGTGAGCGTACGGTCGACCACTTTCTGTACTTGTCCAACCGTTTCGGGCGACATCCGATGAACCCGTATGAAGAGCACTCCCGAAGGCTTTCCCTGATAGAACATCACCGTAGGACGCTCGTCGCGGGACTCTGCCAACTGAGAGCCGAGGTGAATTTCCTCGTAGACACCGCATACCGTGAGCGGTCCGCCGTGCTCGCTCAAAAAGAAAGCCTTTCCCACGGGAGAGCCTTTCCAGCCGGCCAGTTCTTCCATCCGC
Organism: Bacteroides sp. ET225; assembly: GCF_024733745.1. NCBI lineage: Bacteria > Pseudomonadati > Bacteroidota > Bacteroidia > Bacteroidales > Bacteroidaceae > Bacteroides > Bacteroides sp. ET225. The sequence goes on from NZ_JANRHN010000011.1 coordinate 90,029, forward strand.
TTCACGAACTTGCGGCTCACCATCACCTGACGGGTTACCGTGTCCTGAAGGTGCGGCGTAAAGACGCTGCCCTCAATGACCGGAATCTGAAACGTCTTGTGATAATCGTCACCGACATCATACATGTCGGCCACATTCATATATTCTTCTCCCGTTTCCGGGTTATACACGTTGTTTCCGCTGCACTTGTTAACCGGAGAGCAGTAGCCCCACGACAGGGAAGCGACATCCGGCAGAGCCTTCAGCTCCTGTATGCAGCGTTCCCTCTCATTGTCTTCCGTTCCGCTCAGGTCGACAACCAGCACGTGCTTGTAGTCGAACCCGGCGTCATAATTGGTAAGTGCATGATACTGCAAGCCAATCACCGCCAGCAGGCTGACAAAAAGCGAGGAGAGCAGAAACTGCACGAACAGCAGTCCCAGTTTCCAGTTTTTCTTGCTCTCCGAATAACGGCGGTAAGCATACGTGACGGGGATGCGCGCGTAAAGCCAGCCCGGCGCAACGCCGCAAATAATAACTACCGCCAGAACGACCAGCACACACATGGCGAGAGCCGAAGGTGTGAAAAGCGATTTCAGGCTGTGTCCGAGCTGCATCTGCAGGAAGTCCTGCATCCCGAAAATCACCAGCACGGCCAGTCCCAGGCTCAGGATGCCTACATGAAGGCACGATTCGGCCAGAATCATCCGGCAGATGTCACTCCGGCCCGCACCGTAGCAGCGGTAAGTGGCGATGCTCTTAGCCCGGCTCACCATCGACGAGATGGAAAGCAGCACATAGTTGAGCAAAGAGGAAAGGAGCATGATTACGGCAAACGAGAGAAACACGATATTCATCACCCGATTGTAGTCGGAGGATACGAAAATCTCTTTCACAGGCTGCAACGCATAGTCCAGTTCACTGCCCGTACCTTTCAGTTCTTCACTCACGTTGTCGTCAATCATGCGTCTGATGTTCGGGCGGAGCTGTTCGGGATCGGTTCCCGCACGCAGACGGACATAGCCCTTATACCGGTCATTTCCCACCCAGTTGTTTCGTCCGTCCCACGACACCCACGCGACGGTAGGCAAAGCCAGCGCCACGTTGAAGCGGGGCAAATGCGTATTTTCGGGCATGTCTTCGAAAACCCCGACCACCGTGAAGCGGAATTTCGGAAAAGCTTTCCAGGTGAGCGTCCGTCCGATGATGTCCTGTCCCAGCGTTTCAAACAGTTCGCGCGAGATATATCCGCATCCCGCCTTTTCCAGTCCGGTGCGGGGCGGTTCTCCCATCAGAATCGGCAAAGGAAAGACATCGAAGAAAGAGCTGTCGCACATATAGATGTTGCACAATACTTCTTTTTTGTCTTCCGACACAAAAGCATCAGCAGTGAATTTCGTGAAACGGGTCGCGGCTTCCACCTCGGGGCAATACGCCTTGAGTCCCGGCGCCACGGCTCCCGAAACCTGCGTATACTCTTTCAATCCTCCGTCGCTTGGACGCATGTAGCGTTCGCCCACGCGATAGGTATCTTCCAGCCGGGGTATAAAGTTGTCGTACGACCGCTGGAAGATAACTTCGGCAAGGAGAGTAAGACCTATGGCAAGGCCCACTCCCAAACAGAGTATCTTCACCACGTTGGCCTCCCCTTTCCGGAACAATGATTTCAATGCTTTTTTCATTTTTCTAAGCAGTTTAAGAAGAAGTTAAAGAAGTTAAAGAAGTTAGAGAAGTTAAAGTGGGGGTTAACTTCCAACAAAATGACAACTTCTGACAAAAAGACTTATATTTCCGCAATCGACGACACCACCTGTCCGTCGAACAGATTGATGATGCGTCCGGCAAACCCCGCATCGCGCTGGCTGTGCGTCACCATCACGATGGTGGTTCCCTCCTTGTTCAGTTCCGTAAGCAACTGCATCACTTCCAGTCCGTTCTTTGAGTCGAGGTTACCCGTAGGCTCGTCGGCAAGAATAATCTTCGGTCCCGACACCACGGCACGGGCAATGGCCACACGCTGCTGCTGACCTCCCGACAGCTGCTGCGGATAATGCTTCGCACGGTGACTGATGTTCATCCGTTTCAGTATCTCGCTCACACGGCGCTTGCGCTCGTCCGAGGGAATGTGCAGGTAGGTGAGCGGAAGCTCCACGTTCTCAAACACGTTCAGCTCGTCAATCAGGTTAAAGCTCTGGAACACGAAGCCGATATTTCCCTTGCGCACGTTGGTGCGGTCTTTTTCCTTCAGGTGCCCCACCTCTTTTCCGTCCAGATAATAGCTTCCTGAGGTCGGGTTGTCAAGCAAGCCCAAAATATTCAGAAGCGTAGACTTGCCGCATCCCGAGGGTCCCATGATGGCTACGAATTCTTTTTCACTCACTTCAAGGTTCACCTTGTTCAATGCAATGGTTTCCACTTCCGTCGTGCGGAAGGTTTTTGTAAGGTTTTCAATCTTTATCATAACTGTATGTTTTGTTGATCAATCATTCATTCTTTTTTCTTGTTGCAGCATCTTCCCAAATCAGGAAAGCAAATGCCGTACCATTCATACAACTTCCTTATTGCCAGAACATTTTAATATTCCGTATTGCACGGATATGTCAAAAATCTTGACAGCCGGTGTATGATTTCTTTACACCTACTCCGTCTTGATAGAGTTTGCGGGGTTCTCTCTCGCCGTCCGCCAGCTCTGAACCGTAACCGTAAGGAGAGTGATGGCGGTGACAAGCAGGAACGAGATGAGAAATATCCATGCGCTGATGGGAGCCTTCTCGGCAAAGCCTTCAAGCCAGTGGAGGCCGATCCACCACCCGAAAGGCACGGCTACGACGAAGCATCCCATCAATATATAAAGGTAACGCTTGTTGAACATGCGGAGAATTTCCCCCGTGGTACTGCCGAAGATCTTGCGGATGCCGATTTCCTTGCGCCGGTATTCGCTCTCGAACATGGTCAGCCCGAACACG